>DATHOI010000070.1:0-11268 GCA_035485095.1 Polyangiaceae bacterium
CGTCATTCGGATCGGCGACCGCAGCACTCAGGAGAAACGTCCCAACCGAAATCTCGTGATCGGCGACTACCTCGAAGTCTTGCTGCAGAACTCCCAAATCCGCGACGTCACCCGCGTCGAGATGAGTAGGGGCCCCGGACGGTGCACCACCCGGGTACGTCAACGTCGTCCCATCCGCGTTGCCATACAGACGCACCATTTGCGGAGCCGGCGAGCCAAACACACCGGTCGGCAGGGCCACGATGTAGTGCTTGCCGAGCGTCTCGGCCGGCAAAATCGACTCCTCGATGTGGTCGCAGCTCGTGGTCATGCCGCTGCTCGTCATCGTTGGCAGTGCTGCACAACCCGCTCCAGCAATCACTTGAACCGGATGATTTGCCTGAATGAGCGAGCCGCTCAAGTCAGATGCCGCGTCCGTGGCTACCAATTGGACCACGTCGCCTGCGTTCAACGCGACCTGGACGACAGCTCCGCCCTTCGATGCGGGCACTGGGTTGCCAGCCAGCACGTTCGCGGAAGCGCTGAGCTTGATCGAGACAGTCGTCAGATCTTGAGTCCCAGTGATCGCGACGAATGCCTGCGTGCTGTTCGTCGGCAGCGTGGTCACTCGGTAGTTCCCGGTCAGCGCACTCGTCGGCAGCAAGATCGTCGCGTCGTTCGAGAATGAAAAGCAGCCGCTCTTGTAACTTTGCCCCATCGGAGGCGAGCACAGTTGGAGTCCTGGACAAGAGGACCAATTCTTCTCGTTCGGGCCACCGGTGCCGCGAAACTCGAGCGCATTGAACTGGTTCACGATCACCGGAACCGTCGAGGTGAGGTGATACGCGCCCTTCGCTGCAAAACTCGACTCGGTCGCCGGTCCCGAGTTGGAGCACGTGTCGGCGTCCGGACCCTTCAGAGCGGGAACCCAGGGCAGATACACCGTCGAGACACCGCCCGCGGGCACGGACGCCGTGGCAACGACGCCAGTGGGACCGGTCACCTGAACGGCTGCGGTCTGCCCTCCGACGTTGGCGACCACCGCAGCAAAGTCGAAGATCGACCAAACCGGGTTCATCGTGACCGTCGGCCAAAAATCGCAACCGAGGTACGAATGAGCCTGTTCCGCGTCAGCGCAGGTTACGGGAACGGTTGGTGCCGTGCTGGCGTCGCCGTTGACGTTCAGGCTGATGCCCCCCGTGTTGGTTCCCGCATCGGTGTTCCGTTGATCACTGCTCGTGCTCTTTTCGCTCCGCGCGCAGCCCCAAGCGAGCAAGATCGACGAAGCGTATAGCAACGCGGCGGAGCCGTGCGGCAAGCCTTTAATCGTAGGTGGCTTCATGGCTACCCGCAGTACCCGAGCTCGACCAACGAGCCCTTGACGCTGACCTGTTGCTCGGTCGCAAAGGACGTGCACGTGCCAGTCGGGCAGGTCGCTTCGTTCATCAGGCAAAACGGGGTGCAGGTTCCACTGCCGCCGCTCGACGTGAGGCAGACCAAATTGGGACCGCAAATCAAGGTCACGTCGTCGCACGCTCCACGCACTGGAACGGTGCCGGCCGCATAGCAATCCGTTGTCCCGGCAGGACCGGCGTTCGATGGGTCGCAGCCCGCGCCGGCTGGGCAACCAACGAAGCTTGCGCTACCCGCTGCATTGGAAGAGTCCGCGGGGTTGCATTGCAGCGAGCAAAAGCTGAGCTGCGGAATGGCCGCATTGTCGCTCGTCGCCGGGTACGGAGAGCACGTTGCATACGGCGCCGAACCACAGTCGGAGACCGAATCGCAACGCGTGTGGCATTGACCGTAGACACAGAGCAGATCGGCCTCGCAGTCGTTGATCGAGTTGCAGGCCTCGCCGTATTTGCCGGTGCCGGTGCTGTAGCAGCTGGTTGTGCCCGAACTGTTGGCGACCATGCACACGCGCCCGGCGGGACAGCCCGCCTGGGGATTGACGGTACACGCCGTGTCCGCGGCGACGCTGTCGCTCGCTGTGCTCGAGCCCGCGCTCGAGCCGCCGGAGCCCGAGCCGCCGGAGCCCGAAACACACGCACCCGACGCCATATCGCAAACGAGCCCCGCGCCACACTGGGCGCTCTCAGAACAACCGGCAGTCGTGGCGGGCGACGGATCGGAGCCGCACCCAACTAGCAGAGCGAAACAGAGCAATAGCGTAGAGCCCAGTTGAGTAAGCCGCCCGGCTCTGCCCAATACCGCCATTCTTCTCTGAGCATCATCCCCACAGGGCTTTAGCGCGTCTATAGGTAGTTTTTTCGAGGCCGGAAAAGACCGCTCCACTGGGCCCGTGTCACTGGGCTCGTCTCCACGGACGCCGCCGCTCGGGCGTTGGTCGACTATGCGTTCGTAAGACGAGGAGGCACTATGTGAGCCCGTCGTTCGATCGCTGAGGAGCGCTCGTGTCGCTCACGCGCCTGGAGCCACGGTGCCCTGCGCTGGCTCCTTCACGCCGCGAACCGCAGCTGCGGTACCGCTACCGAACAAGCCCTCATAGGTGAGCGCCGCCAATGCGGCGCCCACTATCGGAGCGAGCCAGAACAACCACAGTTGAGTCAGCGCCCAGCCCCCAACGAACACCGCGGGGCCGGTGCTGCGCGCGGGGTTCACCGAGAGGTTGGTGACGGGGATGCCGATGAGATGAATCAGCGTGAGCGCAAGCCCGATCGGGATCGGCGCGAAACCTGCCGGAGCTCGACCATCGGTGGCGCCGAGAATCACGAACAGAAAGAAAAATGTGAGAACGAGCTCGGCGACGAATGCGGCGACGAGCGAGTAGTGCCCGGGCGAGTGCTCGGCGTAGCCATTGGCGGCGAAGCCCGAGGCCAAGCTGAAGCCGTCCGCGCCGCTCGCAATCACGTACAGCACGGCACTAGCCGCAATGCCGCCGGCAACCTGAGCCACGACGTACGCCGGCAGCTCGCGCGCAGGAAACCGCTTGGCCACGACCAGCCCGACAGACACTGCAGGATTGAGGTGGCAGCCTGAAATGTGCCCAATGGCGTAGGCCATCGTCAATACCGTCAACCCGAATGCTAGCGACACGCCGAGCAAGCCAATGCCTACCTTCGGGAACCCTGCCGCGAGTACTGCGCTGCCGCAGCCACCAAACACCAACCAGAAGGTTCCGAACAACTCCGCCAGCATGCGACGCTTCAACGACATGGCACTCCCTCATTTGTGGCGACCGATTGCTCGAGCACACTATCCTCAAAGCTCGATCAGCGCAGCCCGAGCGTGAGGCTTCCGGCCGCTGCGCTGGCCTGCTGACGATGAGTGTCGATTGGTTGCCAGTTGACTCGTCCAGGCTTCGTTTGTTCTCGGCCAACTGCGAGGCGGTCACCCCGACGGAAAGCCAACCGTCAATTGAGGCGAATTGTCACAGGTCGATCCGGCTCTTCGCCTGGCAGGCAGAACGTTGAAAGTCGCTGAATTCTCATCTTCCGGAGAGCCGTAGTTCTCGTCACCCCGAGAAGGGAAAGTGACTTTGCTGGAAACGCGGGACTTCCGCCGGGTTTCACTATTTCTCCTCGTCCCGATGTATTCTTGCGCGTCGTCGACGGCCCCGCCGTCCGGGCAAGAAACTTGGCATGAGCGACCAGAAATCTTCGATCGACGCCCTTCTCCGCGAGCTCGAGCAGGAAAGAACTGCTCATCAAAGAGTGCTGGCGGCGGTTGAACAGCAACGACGCCTAGTTGCTGCGCTCGAAGAAGACGTGCGCTCGCGCGACGCGGTTCTATCGGTCGTCGCACACGATCTTCGAAACCCGCTCAACATCATCGCGCTGGCCGCAAACACTTTGCTGTTCGACTTGCCCGATGCTTCGGCGCGGCGCTCGATGGAACGGATCGTCCGCAGCGTGCAGCGCGCGGACCGCATGATTGCCGACCTCCTTACGATCAACACCATCGAAACAGGTCGGTTGGAGCTCGAGACACGACCTACGGAAGTCGCGGAGCTGATCCTGGCGGCGCTCGAATCACAACACAGCCTGGCCGCTGCGGCGTCCGTAATCCTGGCTGCCGACGTGTCGCCCGACCTGCCACCGCTGGACGCCGACGACGATCGGCTGATGGACGTCCTCGAAAACTTGATTGGAAATGCCCTCAAGTTCACCAGCCCAGGCGGCTCGGTCACCGTCGGCGCAGGCTACAAGGAAGCCGAGATCGTGGTTTGGGTCAAAGATAGCGGCTCGGGCATAGCGCCAGCGGAGCTGCCCCACATCTTCGATCGCTTCTGGCAAGCGAAGAAGAAAGAGCGGCGGGGCATTGGGCTTGGCCTCTCGATCTGCAAGGCGATCGTCGAAGCACATGGCGGGCGCATCTGGGCCGAGAGCAGCGTCGGCGTAGGGACGACCCTATTTTTCACGGTTCCCCGCGCATCGCAAAGCGCGAAGGTGAACGACCCGAGCGACATCGCCAACATCCTCTTGGTCGACGATCGACCGGAGAATTTGTTGTCGTTGCAGGCGGTTCTGGAGCGGCCTGACTACCGTCTGGTGACTGCAAGGTCCGGTCAAGAAGCGCTTGCTTTGGCCTTGCACGAGAGTTTCGCCGTGGCGCTGATCGACATCGCAATGCCGGGGATGAGCGGTCTCGATGTCGCGGTTCATCTCAAGGAGCTCGAGCGAAGCCGCGACATTCCGATCATCTTCGTGACCGCATTCGGCGACGACCCCGCGGAAATCCATCGAGCTTACTCCGCGGGCGGGGCCGACTACTTGGTCAAGCCACTCGACGCCGAAATCGTCCGCAAGAAGGTAGCCGTATTTGTCGATCTCAGTCGGCGCCAACGACGCAACGTAGATTCACGAACGACCGTCCGCAGCTAAGGGAGCATTCGCATGTCAGGCACACAAGCCGCCGGGTACGGAAATGGTGACGGCGCACCCCCGCCCCCGACGCTCGGTTCGCAGGACGAGCTTCGCGAGCTGTTGAGCGTTTTTCAGGCCGTGCGCGAGGGGGACTTCTCGGTTCGTCTTCCCGGGCATTGGACGGGTCTCGTTGGAAAAATCGCAGACGCTGTCAATGACGTCGTGGCTGCCAACGAAAAGATGGCCGAGCAGCTCGAGCGCGTTGGCCAAGTCGTAGGCAAAGAGGGTAAGACTCGGCAACGCGTGCGCTTCCCACGGCAGATGGGCGCGTGGGTGGAGATGGAAACCTCCCTCAACACGTTGATGGACGATCTGCTCTGGCCGACGACCGAGGTCACGCGCGCGCTGGCCGCCGTTGCTCAGGGAGATTTGACTCAGAACATGCGGCTCGACGTGGACGGCCGTCCGCTGCAAGGCGAATTCCTGCGCTCGGCGACGATCGTGAATTCGATGATCAAGCAGCTCGGCGTCTTCACCTCCGAGGTGACACGCGTGGCGCGCGAGGTCGGCACCGACGGCAAGTTGGGCGGCCAAGCGGAAGTTCCGGATGTTAGCGGCGTTTGGCGCGACCTCACGGACAGCGTCAATTCGATGGCCAGCAATCTGACCGGGCAAGTTCGAAATATTTCGGAGGTGACCATCGCCGTTGCGAGCGGCGATTTGTCCAAAAAGATCACGGTCGACGTGCGTGGTGAGATCCTCCAACTCAAGGACGCCATCAACACGATGGTCGATCAGCTCCGTTCGTTTGCGAGCGAAGTGACGCGCGTCGCGCGGGAGGTCGGCACCGAAGGCAAGCTCGGCGGGCAAGCCATCGTTCCCGGTGTGGCCGGCACTTGGAAGGACCTGACCGACTCCGTGAACGCCATGTGCGGGAACCTGACCGACCAAGTGCGCAACATTGCTCAGGTCACGACGGCCGTTGCTCGTGGCGACCTGTCTCGCAAAATCACCGTGGACGTGCGCGGTGAAATCCTGGAGCTCAAGGACACCATCAACACGTTGGTGGATCAGCTGAACGCATTCGCCTCCGAGGTGACGCGCGTCGCGCGTGAGGTCGGCACGGAAGGTCGCCTCGGTGGCCAGGCTCAGGTGCCAGGCGTGGCGGGCACTTGGAAGGACTTGACGGACAACGTCAATTTCATGGCCAGTAACCTCACCGCACAGGTTCGCAATATCGCGGAAGTGTCGACGGCGATCGCCAATGGCGATCTTTCGCGCAAGATCACCGTCAATGTCAGCGGTGAAATCCTGCAGCTCAAAGAGACCATCAACACGATGGTCGATCAGCTCAACGCATTCGCGGGCGAAGTAACGCGCGTCGCTCGCGAGGTCGGTACCGAGGGCAAGCTCGGCGGGCAAGCCCAGGTGCCCGGTGTTGCGGGGACGTGGAAGGACCTGACCGACAACGTAAACTCGATGGCGAACAGCCTGACCAATCAGGTGCGCAACATCGCTGATGTCGCCACGGCGATCGCAAATGGCGACTTGTCCAAAAAGATCACGGTCGATGTCAGTGGCGAGATCCTGCAGCTCAAGCAGACCCTCAATACGATGGTCGACCAACTCAACGCGTTCGCCGGTGAGGTGACCCGTGTTGCGCGCGAGGTCGGTACCGAAGGCAAGCTCGGTGGTCAAGCGGTCGTGCGCGGCGTCGCCGGCACCTGGAAAGATCTCACCGACAACGTGAACTCCATGGCGGGCAACCTCACCGCCCAGGTGCGCAATATTGCCGAAGTTGCCACCGCGGTCGCGCGCGGTGACCTGTCTCGGAAAATCACCGTCGACGTGCGCGGTGAGATCCTCGAGCTGAAGGACACCCTCAACACGATGGTCGATCAGCTCAACGCGTTCGCTGCCGAGGTAACGCGCGTCGCGCGTGAAGTGGGCACGGACGGCAAGCTCGGTGGCCAAGCCGAGGTGCCCGGCGTTGCCGGCACGTGGAAGGATCTGACCGACAGCGTCAACTCGATGGCCGGCAATCTGACCGGGCAAGTGCGCAACATCGCGGAGGTTGCAACGGCGATCGCCGGCGGTGATCTGTCACGCAAGATCACGGTCGACGTGCGAGGCGAAATCCTGCAGCTGAAAGAAACCCTCAACACGATGGTGGATCAGCTCAACGCATTCGCAGGCGAAGTAACGCGCGTTGCGCGTGAAGTCGGCACTGAGGGCAGACTCGGTGGGCAGGCTCAAGTTCCGGGCGTCGCTGGCACGTGGAAGGGCCTGACGGACAGCGTGAACTTCATGGCGGGCAATCTCACCGCCCAGGTCCGCAACATTGCGGAGGTGACCACGGCTGTCGCGCGCGGCGATCTCTCGCGCAAGATCACCGTGGATGTGAAAGGCGAGATTCTCGAGCTGAAGAACACCATCAACACCATGGTCGATCAGCTGAATGCTTTCGCTTCCGAAGTGACGCGCGTCGCGCGCGAAGTCGGCACCGAAGGCAAGCTGGGTGGTCAGGCGGAGGTGCCCGGGGTCGCCGGCACCTGGAAGGACCTGACCGACAACGTCAATTCGATGGCCAAGAACCTCACGGCCCAAGTGCGTAACATCGCCGAGGTCGCAACGTCGATCGCCAGCGGCGATCTGTCCAAGAAGATCACGGTCGACGTGCGCGGGGAGCTGCTCGTGCTCAAGGAAACCTTGAACACGATGGTCGAGCAGCTCCGCTCATTCGCGGGCGAAGTGACGCGCGTGGCGCGCGAGGTCGGTACTGAAGGCCGCTTGGGCGGCCAAGCCAATGTTCCCGGTGCTGCTGGCACCTGGAAAGATTTGACCGACAACGTGAATCTATTGGCTGGTAATTTGACGAGCCAGGTTCGCAACATCGCGGAAGTGACGACCGCCGTCGCCCGCGGCGACCTGTCGCGGAAAATCAGCGTCGACGCCAAGGGCGAGATTCTCGAGCTCAAGAACACCGTAAACACCATGGTGGATCAGCTCAATGCGTTCGCGGCCGAAGTGACGCGCGTCGCGCGTGAGGTGGGCACGGACGGCAAGCTCGGTGGCCAGGCGCAGGTGCCAGGCGTGGGTGGAACGTGGAAAGACCTCACCGACACCGTCAACGTCATGGCCGCGAATTTGACGGAGCAGGTGCGCGGCATTGCCAAGGTGGTGACGGCCGTCGCTAGCGGTGATCTCAAGCAAACCTTCACCGTGAAATCAAAGGGCGAGGTCGCTGCCCTCGCCGACACGATCAACAACATGACCAGCACGCTGGCGACGTTTGCCGAGCAGGTCAGCACGGTCGCGCGTGAAGTCGGGGTCGAAGGCCGGTTGGGTGGACAGGCGGACGTACCCGGCGCCGCTGGTACCTGGAAGGATCTGACCGGCAACGTCAATCTACTCGCCGCAAACCTGACGACGCAGGTACGCGCAATCGCCGAAGTGGCGACGGCCGTGACGAAGGGAGATCTCACGCGTTCGATTCAGGTCGAAGCGCGTGGTGAGGTCGTCGAGTTGAAGGACAACATCAATACGATGATTGACAATCTTCGGCTCACGACGGACCGGAATACCGAGCAAGACTGGCTCAAGACGAATCTCGCGCGTTTCACCAGCATGCTGCAGGGCCAGCGCGATCTGGTTCGCGTGGGGCAAATGCTGTTGTCGGAGCTCGCCCCGCTCGTTGGCGCACACCAGGGAGTCATTTATCAGAGCTCTGACGACCAGAAAGAAGGCGGTAGCGCATTCCTCCGCTTGCTTGCGGCCTATGCAGACGACGGCAGGGATGGTCACCCGCCGACGATCAAGTTCGGCGAAGGCCTCGTCGGGCAATGTAGCGTGGAGAAGCGACGCATTCTGCTCACCGATCTTCCGCCAAGCACGACCCGTGTCGGCTCGGGACTGTTCAGCGCGCTGCCGCGGAACGTGATCGTGCTGCCTGTGCTTTCCGAAGGCCAGGTGAAGGCCGTGATCGAGCTTGCGTCACTCAGCACCTATACCGAGTCGCACTTGGCCTTCCTCGATCAGCTCACCAGTAGCATCGGCATCGTGCTGAACAGCATCGAAGCGACGATGCAGACCGAGGCCTTGCTCGATCAGTCGCAGAAGCTCGCCGGCGAGCTGCAGACGCAGCAAAAGGAGCTGCAGCAGACCAATGATCAGCTCGGGCAAAAGGCGCAGCAGCTAGCCGAGCAGAATGCGGAAGTCGAACGCAAGAATCAGCAAATCGAGCAAGCGCGCCGCGCCCTGGAAGACAAGGCAAGAGAGCTCGCGCTGACCTCGAAGTACAAGTCCGAGTTCCTTGCAAACATGTCGCACGAGCTCCGCACGCCGCTGAACAGCATCTTGATCCTCGGTCAACAGCTCGGGGAGAACCCGGACCAGAATCTGACGCCCAAGCAGGTCGAATTTGCGCGTACGATCCACAGCGCCGGCTCGGATCTGTTGAACCTCATCACCGACATCCTCGATCTGTCGAAGATCGAATCGGGAACCGTGACCGTCGAGCCCGCGGAGCTGTCGTTTGCGACGCTGCTCGAGACCGTGGCCAGGCCGTTCCGGCACGACGCGGAAGCGCGTCGACTCACCTTCGATGTCAGAATCGATCCCAAGCTCGGTCGCACGTTTTTCACGGATCAAAAGCGCCTGCAGCAGGTGCTCAAGAACCTCCTGTCCAACGCCTTCAAATTTACGGATCACGGTGGCGTTCGGCTCAATGTCTCTGCAGCCGTTACGGGGTGGTCGCACGAGCACCCGGTCTTGCAACAGGCGGGCACCGTGGTGGCGTTCGAGGTGGCCGATACCGGCATCGGTATCGCCCCGGAAAAGCAAAAAATCATTTTCGAAGCGTTTCAGCAGGCCGACGCGGGTACGAGCCGTAAATATGGTGGCACGGGGCTCGGGCTGGCGATCAGCCGTGAGCTATCGCATCTGCTCGGTGGCGAGCTGCAGTTGCGCAGCACCCCTGGGGTCGGGAGCGCATTCACGCTCTACCTGCCTCTCGAATACGTTGGACCCGCAGTGCCTGCTGCTCGTGAGGGCGCTCGCCCGCAGGCGCTGGTGCGCGCGCCCGCTTCTACTTCAGCTCGAGCCGCTGATGCCACCCCCGAGCAGGTCCTCGACGATCGCGGAAATCTGCATCCGGGTGACTCCAGCTTGCTCATCATCGAAGATGACCCGCACTACGCCCGCGTTCTCGTGGACCTGGCGCACGACAACGGCTTCAAGGTTCTCGTGGCGGGACGCGGCGCGGATGGGCTCGAGCTCGCTCGCGACTACCGGCCAACGGCCATCTCGCTCGACGTATTCTTGCCCGATATGCTCGGCTGGACCGTCCTGAGCTATCTCAAACGCGACGCGAATTTGCGGCATATCCCGGTGCAAATCGTGACTCTCGACGAGAACCGTCAAGATGGTCTGTCGCGTGGCGCTTTCTCGTTCATCACCAAGCCAGCGACCACCGAGGGGCTCGAAAAGGCTCTGTCGCGCATCAAGGAATATGCGGTGCCGCGCCGCCGGCGACTCCTCGTGGTCGAGGACAATGCGGCCGAGCAACTCAGCATCCGCGAGCTGCTCGGGCACGACGACATCGAAATCGTGAGCGCAACCACGGGCGAAGACGCGCTCGCGATTCTGCGCGAGCAGGCCATTGACTGCGTCGTCCTCGATCTGCGCTTGCCAGATATCTCCGGTTTCGACGTCTTGAACCGAATTCGCGACGACGAGACCCTCCCTGATCTGCCGGTCGTCGTCTTCACGGGCAGGGAGCTGACTGCGGAGCACTCCACGCAGCTTCAAGACCTGGCACGTAAGGTGGTGATTAAGGGCGTCGAATCCCCCGAGCGTTTGCTGGACGAGACAGCACTCTTCCTGCACCGCGTCATCTCCGACTTGCCCCCGCACAAGCAGCTGATGCTGGAGCGACTCCACCAGTCCGATGAGGACCTGCGGAACAAGAAGGTGTTGGTGGTCGATGACGACGTGCGCAACATCTTTGCGCTGGGCAGCGTTCTGGAGCGTCACGGGATGACGGTCATCACCGCGCAAACCGGCAATGAAGCACTCGCCTGCCTCGAGAAGTCGTCGGATATCGCAGTCGTGCTGATGGATATCATGATGCCGGAGATGGATGGCTACCAAACCATGCAGCTCATTCGGAAGCAGCCACCACTGCGGCGACTGCCGATCGTTGCGCTCACCGCAAAAGCGATGAAGGGCGATCGTGAAAAATGCCTCGACGCCGGCGCGTCCGACTATCTAGCAAAGCCCGTCAATACCGAGCAGCTGTTGGCTACTCTGAGGCTTTGGCTGCACCGCTGAAAGCGTCCGGCGCGCGCGGTGGCGCATCCGCGTTCGAGGCAGCCAGTCGGGCCACCACGTCGACGAGTGCCGCGACTTCCACCGGTTTGGCGAGGTGCTCCTGAAAGCCTGCCGCCAGAGCCTTCTTTCGATC
>DATHOI010000071.1:0-16531 GCA_035485095.1 Polyangiaceae bacterium
CCGGTCACAATTCGAGTGAGCTCAAGCGCGGCATCGACAAGGCCATCGAGAATGTCTCGGAGTCACTGAAGAATATGGCTAAGTCGACCAAAGATCCGAAGGAGATCGCTCAGGTCGGCACCATCAGCGCCAACGGCGACGTGGAAATCGGCGCCACGCTCGCCGAGGCCATGGAGAAGGTGGGCGAAGAAGGCGTCATCACCGTCGAAGAAAGCAAGACCGCGGAGACGACGCTCGAAGTCGTCGAGGGCATGCAGTTCGACCGTGGCTATTTGTCACCCTACTTCGTGACGGACCCGGAGCGGATGGAAGCCGTCTTCGAGGACGCCTACCTGCTCGTGAGTGAGAAGAAGATCTCGAACATGAGCGATCTTCTGCCGTTGCTCGAAAGCCTCGCGAAGGAGCAAAAGCCACTGGTGATCATCGCCGACGACGTGGACGGCGAGGCGCTCGCCACGCTGGTCGTCAACAAGCTGCGCGGCACGCTGAACTGCGCCGCCGTGAAAGCGCCGGGCTACGGTGACCGCCGCAAAGAAGTGCTGCGGGACATCGCAGTCCTCACCGGAGCTCAGACGATCAGTGACGAGCTGGGCATCAAGCTCGAGAAAGTCACCCTTGCGGATCTCGGGCGCGCCAAGCGAGTCACCCTGGACAAAGACACGACGACCATCGTGGACGGTGGTGGCACGAAGGACGCGATCAAAGGTCGTATCGAAGCGATCCGCGCGCAGGTCGAGAACGTCACCAGTGACTACGACAAAGAAAAGCTGCAGGAACGCCTGGCGAAGCTCGTCGGTGGCGTCGCGATCATCAAGGTCGGCGCCGCGACGGAAATCGAAATGAAGGAAAAGAAGCAGCGCGTGGAAGACGCGCTCAATGCCACACGCGCCGCGGTCGAAGAAGGCATCGTGGCCGGCGGCGGCGTGGCGCTGATCCGCGCGCAAGCGGCCCTCGACACGCTGACACTCCCGGGTGCGCAACGCTTCGGCCTGCAGATCGTGCGCCGCGCGATCGAAGAGCCGCTCCGCCAAATCGCGGAAAATGCCGGTGTCGAAGGTTCGATTGTCGTCAATCGTGTCAGAGAAGGAAAAGACGACTTCGGCTACAACGCAGCCACCGGCGAATACGGGAATTTGCTGAGCATGGGCGTGATCGATCCGGTCAAAGTGGTGCGCACGGCGCTCCAGAACGCCGGCAGCGTCGCGGGCCTGATGCTAACGACGGAATGCCTAGTCGCCGAGCATCAAGATCACGGCGCGAGCCACTGAACAGCGCTCGCTGGTCGAGTTGCGCACGACCGAGAGCTTCGGGGGGAGCTCACGGGGGGGGCGTGATTGAGCGAATCCCGGACACCAGCGCTTTGAGCTGTAGGATATCGACGGGTTTCGTAAGGTGCTCGTCGAAGCCCGCCGCGAGCGCTTGCTCGATGTCGCTCTTCTGACCGTAACCGGTCACCGCAACGAGGTGAATGGGCCCTGCGTGGGGTCGATTGCGGATGAGCTGCGCGAGCTCGTAGCCGTCCATGACTGGCAAGCCGATGTCGAGCAGAGCGAGCTCGGGCCGAAAGCTGTCGATCAGTGCCAGCGCGGACGGGCCGTCGTGGGCAATCTGGGTTTCGCAGCCGAATTCGGACATGGCGCGTGCCAGCAATTCTGCGGCGTCGGTGTTGTCGTCGACGACGAGCACGCGACGCACTCCGCCTGGCACGACCTGAGCTGGGCTGACGAGCGGCGTTTCGAGCTGCGGTCGCTCTGCCGCGACGACTGCCGGCAAACCAATCACGAATGAGCTGCCTGCGCCGCGGCCGCCGCTCGACGCGCTGACGGTTCCGCCGTGCATCTGGACCAAGCTTCGAACAATCGCCAGGCCGAGCCCGAGCCCGCCGTGGGCTCGATCGCTCGCTTGGCGTTCTTGCATGAAGATATCGAATATGCGAGGCAGCATGTCCTCGGTCATGCCGATGCCGTTGTCACTGACAGTCAGAGTCACGGCGCCCGCGGTCGACTCGGCGGAGATCAGAATCCGACCGCCGACCTCGGTGTACTTCGCCGCGTTCGTGAGCAGGTTGGACACGACTTGCGCGAAGCGCGTGGGGTCCACGAAGGCCGCAACACCGCTCACCGGCACGTCCACGACCAACACGTGCCTGCGCTGCTCGAAGAGCGGGCTCGCGATTTCAACGGCGCGCGCGACGACGACGCTCATCTCGACTGACTCGCGTTTCAGCTCGATTTTGCCTTGCGTGATGCGCGAAATGTCGAGCAAGTCATCGACCAATGTCGTGAGATGAGTGACTTGCCGCTCGATGATCGTGTGCTCGCGCAGCGCCGGGTCGTTTCCGCGCAAGCGAAGCAGCTGCAACGCCGTCACGATCGGCGCGAGCGGGTTGCGCAACTCGTGACCGAGCATCGCCAAAAAGTCGTCTTTTGCCCGCGATGCCTGCTCTGCGTCGCGACGCGCTTCACGCTCGCGCAAGAGGAGCTGTTCTCGCTCGGCGAGCAAAGCGTCAGCGGCTCGGCGTAGCCGCCCGAGCTCGAGGTGTGTGGAGACGCGCGTCAGCAATTCCCTCCCGGAAAAAGGCTTCACCAGATAGTCGTTGGCGCCCGCGGCGAGACCGGCCACGCGCGGGCCCTCACCAACGCGCGCCGACAACATCACGACCGGCACCGAAGCCGTGCGCGGGTCGTCACGCAAAGCGCGAAGCAATGCAAAGCCGTCGAGCGTCGGCATCATGATATCGGTGAGCACCAAGTCTGGCGCGTTCGCGAGTGCCAAGGCCAGCGCCTGCGCGCCATCAGCGACGGCAGTCACCTGCCAGTAGCGGCCGAGTAAGCGCAGCAAATACTCACGCATGTCGGCGTTGTCGTCCGCCACGATGATCCGCGCGTTGGACGGCGCTGCCTCGCCCGGCAACAGCGCTTCGCCGACCGAAACCGGTGGGGGCGCCTCGCTCTCGCCAGCCGCGGTTTTCGGCAGCCAACGCAACGCCTCGCTCACATAGGACTTGGTGTGCTCCGCGACCCAACCGCTCTCGCGCTGAGCGCCGATTCGCTCGGCCGGAAGGTGAGCCTTGCCAGTCGGGATGGTGACAGTGAAGCTCGTGCCGTCACCGTCTCGACTCTCGACGGCGATCTCGCCCCCATGCAGGTGGGCGAGATCGCGCACCAATGCCAGGCCGATGCCGCTGCCCTCGTAGCTGCGCGAGCGGGTGCCTTCGCTTCGGAAAAAGCGTTCGAACATGCGCGGCAGATCCGCCGTGGGGATGCCCACGCCCGTGTCGTGCACGCCCAGTGCTACTTGGCCTTCGCGATAGCGAAGCGTGACGACGGTTCCGCCCTCGAACGTGAATTTGAAGGCATTCGACAGCAAGTTGAGGACAATCTTCTCCCACATGTCGCGGTCGACGAAGACCGCTTGCTCGATCGCCTCGCAGCGAATCTCGAGGGTGAGGCCAGCGCGCTCGAACGCCGAGCGAAAAGTCGCAGCGATATCGCGCGTCAGCGCGGCTAGGTCGGTCTCCTCGAACGCGACCTCCACGCGCCCGGCCTCGATGCGCGAAAATTCGAGCAGGGTGTTGACGAGCTTCAGCAAACGCAGCTCGTTCCGGTGCACCATCTCCAGGTCCGCGCCGCGCAGCGTCTTGTCCGGGGACGCTAGGGCGTCTTCCGTCGGCCCCAACATCAACGTGAGCGGCGTGCGAAATTCGTGGCTAACGTTGGAAAAAAAGGCCGTTTTCGCGCGATCGAGCTCAGCGAGCTTTTGTGTTCGTTGCTGGGCTACCTCGGCGGCCCGGCCGTTCGCCGCTGCAGTCGCGATGTGCTCGGCAACGAGATCGAGAAAGCTCCGGTACTGCTCGTCAACGGCGAGCGCCGTGCTGAGGCCGACGACGAGCACGCCAGTCGGCCGCGCTTCATCGGAGAGCGCGAATGGGATCAGCAACGCCTGCGTCGGTGGCGACGTCTTCTTGCAATGCAGCGCCCCGAGCCCACGTCGAAATTCTTCCTGCTCCACGAGCCGAACGTCGCCCGTCGTGAGCACCCAATCGAGCGGCCACTCCCCGCGCGCCCCGATGCGATGCTCGTCGTCCGGCATTCCGTCGACACCCGACACTCCGGTCGCAGCAGCAAGACGCGGAATGTGACTCGGGTCATCTGCGATGTAAACGAGGGCGAACGGCAGATCTGCGGCGTTGTCCGCGATGGCGCTGACGGCCAAGCGGCAGGCCTCGTCCACACCCGTGGCGTTCGCGGTCTGTTGCGCGATCGCGCTGAGCGTGCGCGAGCGGCGTTCACCGAGGACGTGCGCGGTCGTTTCCGTCACCGCACACGACACGCCATCGATGCCACCCGCTTCGCGCCGGATGGGGCTGTAAGAGAACGTGAAGTAGCGCTCCTCGGGAAACCCAGCCCGGTCTAGCTCGAGCAGCTGGTTCTCGGACCAGACCGCTTTACCTTCCGAAACGACACTCTTGAGCGTCGGTCCGAGGCTGCTCCAAACTTCTGGCCAAATTTCAGCACCGCGCTGGCCCATCGCCCGCGGATGCTTATCACCAAGTATCGGTTGATAGGCGTCGTTGTAGATCGCCACCTGCTCGGCTCCCCAACAGACCAAGATGGGCAGCCTTGAATTGAGGCAGGTGTTGACTGTCGTGCGCAGAGACTGCGGCCAAGAGCCGAGCGGACCGAGCGTGGTCTTCGACCAATCCAGCTCCCGAACGAGGGCGCCCATGTCGCCACCGCCCGCCAACCAATCCTGTGGTCGCTCAGCGAGCTCACGCGGTCGCTCCGCGAGCTGGCTGGGGTTCGAGTTAGGCATTGTTGGTGGAGCACGAACGCACGCTGCGTGCTCCTTGCCAGAGTCACAGTAGCCACGCGGCACAGGCGTCGCAACTCGTCCAGCGCGATATACATTCATTCAACGAATGCGCGGCTTTACACGAGACAAATTGTCGCGCGCACAGCGCAAGCGAGGCGCTTGTCAGCGTTTCGCGTGACTCGCAGTAACTCGCACCCGAAAACATCACGCAACGAGGTTCCTCCCGTTTCTGAATGCGGCCGCTAGCGAACGGTGGTACTTCGGTGAGCCAGTCGCGAGCGTCGCGCGGTGGCAATCGGGCTCGCCCATGAAAAAAACACCCGCGCCTGCTGACCGAAAGCGGCGTCCTCCCAAGAGTGGCGAGCCCATCGCCGTAGTGGCCCCGCGCGAAGCGCCGGCAACGAGCACGGTCCCGCCAGGCCCCTCTTTTCCGATCGTTGGCCTGGGTGCTTCTGCGGGCGGGCTCGAAGCGCTCGAACAGTTCTTTGGGCAGGTGCCGAACGCATGCGGCATCGGCTTCGTCGTCGTTCAGCACCTGGACCCAACACACAAGGGCATCTTGGTGGAGCTGCTCCAGCGTTCGACCCGAATGTCGGTGACGCAGATCAAGGACGGCATGCGCGTCGAGGCGGATCACGTGTACGTCATCCCGCCCAATAAAGACTTATCGATTCTGCAGGGTGTGTTGCATTTGCTCGAGCCGGCTGCGCCGCGCGGTCTACGCTTGCCGATCGATTTTTTCTTTCGCTCGTTGGCCGCAGATCAGCGTGAGCGAGCGGTCGGCGTCATTCTCTCCGGCATGGGCTCGGATGGCACTCTGGGCCTGCGCGCAATCAAAGAGGGGGCAGGCGGCACGTTCGTGCAAACGCCGACCTCGGCCAAATTCGATAGCATGCCGCGCATGGCGGTCGGCAGCGGCCTCGCCGACGTGACGGCTTCAGCGCCGGAACTGCCCGCCAAGATCATTGGCTATCTCAAGCACGTCCCAGTGCACGCCTCGGCGAACACAGTAGTCCCGGACAAAGACGAGAACGCGCTGGCAAAGGTGCTCGTGCTGCTCCGCGCGCAGACTGGGCATGACTTCTCGCTCTACAAGAAGAGCACGGTGTATCGGCGGATCGAACGGCGCATGGGTCTCCATGAGCTGACGAACATCCCCGACTACGTGCGCTATTTGCGGGACAATCCCCAAGAGTCCGAGCTGCTATTCAAAGAGCTGTTGATCGGCGTGACGAGCTTTTTTCGAGATCCAGGAGTGTGGGAAGACCTACGCGACAACGCCATTCCAGAGCTGCTCCTGGCTCATCCCGAAGGAGGAATGCTGCGCGCGTGGACCGTCGGCTGCTCGACGGGCGAAGAGGCCTTTTCGCTGGCCATCGTGTTCAAGGAAGCGTTGAAGAAGCTAAAACCGGCGAAGCACTTTTCGCTGCAGATTTTTGCGACTGACCTGGACAAGGACGCCATCGACAAAGCCCGCACCGGGGTGTACCCAGAGAACATCAGCGCTGACGTCTCCGAACAACGTCTGCAGGAGTTCTTCGTCGAGCACGAGCACGGAGGTTATTGCGTAAAGAAGGAAATCCGCGAGACGGTGATCTTTGCTCCGCAGAACCTGGTGATGCATCCGCCCTTCACCAAGCTGGACTTCGTCACGTGCCGGAACCTACTCATTTACCTGGACGCCGAGCTGCAGAAAAAGCTGATGCCGCTCTTTCACTTCAGTCTGAATCCGAACGGGATTTTGCTGCTCGGCAATTCGGAAACGATCGGCGTTGCAACTGACTTATTTACACCGCTACCAGGAAAGTCGCGACTGTACCGGCGGCTCGACAGCGCGCGCCAAGCGGATCTGAGCGAGTTCCCCTTCGCTTTTGCGCGCAATCGGCTGGAAGCTCGAACCGCTCCCATAGCGGCCGCGCCACCGGCTCCCAGCCTGCAAGCTCAGGCCGATCAACTGCTTCTGCAACGCTATTCACCGGCGGCCGTGCTCGTCACCAAAGAAGGCGACATCCTGTACGTCAGCGGCCGGACGGGTAAGTACCTGGAACCAGCGGCGGGCAAGGCTAATTGGAACTTGTTCGCCATGTCGCGAGAGGGGCTGGGCAACGCCTTGAGCGAGGCGTTTCACAAGGCCGTGCGCCAGAAGGCCGTCGTTACGCTGGCGAATGTGCAAGTTGGACCCAGCGGCGCCGCTCAATTCGTGGACGTCACCGTCCACCCGGTGGCGAGTCCGCAGGCATTGCAGGGCACGTTCATGGTCGTGTTCACGGACGTGGTGACACCGAGCAGCCTCGCGGAGCTCGTCCAATCCGACGAGGCGACCCTGGGCACGACGCGTTTGTCTGAAATGGCGCATGCACTACAGCAAGCTCATACGGAGCTACAAGCCACGCGGGACGAGATGCAGACCTCACAAGAAGAGCTGCGCTCGACCAACGAAGAATTGCAGTCTATGAACGAAGAGCTGCAATCGACGAATGAGGAACTGACCACCTCTAAAGAGGAGTCGCAGTCCGTGAATGAAGAACTGCAGACGGTCAATCAGGAGATGCAAACCAAGGTAGACGAGCTGTCGCGCACCGGCAACGACATGAAAAACCTGCTCGACAGCACCGATATCGCCATCTTGTTCTTGGATAACGCCTTGCTCGTGCGGCGCTTCACTCCAGCCACCGCTCGCGTGATCCGCCTGATTCCGGGCGACGTCGGGCGCCCGATCACGGACCTCGTGTCCGCGCTCGAGTATCCCTCGCTCGCCGCGGACACACTCCAAGTACTTCGCACGCTAGTGCCGGTCGAAAAAGAGATCGCGGCGCGCGACAACCAGTGGTTCACGGTTCGCATCATGCCGTATCGCACGCAGGAGAACCGCGTGGACGGCGTCGTGATCACCTTGACCGACATCACCGCTTCTAAGGCGCTCGAAGCCGCCTTGCGGAAGGCCCAATTCGACTTGGAAGCGCGCTTCACGCACAACGCCAAAGGGAGCCCCGACGCGAGGTCGAAGACCGAGACCGGACAGTCCGCGACCAAACGCGCGAAAGCGCGAGCGCCGTCGCTATGACTGCGCAAAAAGCGGGCGCAACGAGCAGGCCCTCCGAACAGCTCGCGCCCCAACCGCGGCGTACGACACGTCCGCCGAAAAACGAGCCAACGGAATCGGAGGGCTGGAAGTCGTCCGCGCAGACGCAGCGGCTGCTCCACGAGCTGCGCGTCCATCAGATTGAGCTCGAGATGCAGAACGAGGAACTGCGCGTGTCGCGCGCAGAGGTGGAAGCGGGCCTGAAGCGCTATACTGATCTGTACGATTTTGCCCCCGTTGGCTATCTGACGCTGTCTCCGGAGGGTACTATTCGCGAGCTCAACTTGCCTGCCGCGCGCGTCTTGGGGCGCGAGCGTTCGCGCCTGCTCGGTGGGCGCCTCCAGTCGTTCGTTTCCCCGGGCACGCGGCTGGTGTTCGACTCCTGGCTGACGGACGTCTTCGCGCACCAGGACAAGTGCACGTGCGAGGTCGTGCTGTTGAGAGACAATCTTCCGCCGCTATCCGTTGAGCTCGAAGCCAAGCTTTCCTTGGACGGGCAGTCCGGTCGCGCGGTGCTGACCGACATCACGTCGCGCAAAATATTGGAAGAAGAGCTCCGCCAAGCCCAAAAGATGGAAGTGATCGGACAACTCGCCGGGGGGGTGGCGCATGACTTCAACAACATCCTCGCGGCGATGATGCTGAACCTCGGCGTGCTGCGAGCAGAAGGCGAATCGCCAGCGCAAGCCGAGACCGAGACCGAGACCGAGACCGAAGCTGCGCTACGCAACCTCGACGCGCTGGCGCAGCGTGCTTCGAGCCTCACCAGCCAACTGCTCCTGTTCGGCAGACGGCAAGTCATGCAGCTCCAGCGCTTGGAATTGAACGGAGCGCTGACTCATTTACGCGGCATGCTCGAGCGCCTATTGGGCGAAGAGATCAGCTGTAGTCTTCACGCTGCCGTACCAGAGCTGTGGGTCGACGCGGACCTCGCCATGCTCGAGCAAGCCGTGATGAACCTCTGCCTCAATGCCCGCGACGCAATGCCGAACGGCGGCACGTTGACCTTGGAGACGAGCGTCGCCACTTTTGATGCAGCGAGCGCGCGAGTCGAGCCGAAATCTCGCCCAGGGCAGTTCGTTTGCGTGCGAGTCAGCGACACCGGCTGCGGCATGAACGCGGATGTCCAAAAACACCTGTTCGAGCCCTTTTTCACCACCAAAAAGCTGGGCCAAGGCACAGGGCTGGGGCTTGCCTCGGTATATGGCACGGTCCAACAACACCAAGGTTGGCTGAACGTCGAGAGTCGACCCGAGCACGGCACGACCTTCCGCCTCTACTTGCCGCGCTCGCCGAAGCCGCAGCTAACCGGAACGCCGAACGGCGCGCCCGTCGACACCAAGGGCAAGGGTGAAACGCTGCTGCTCGTCGAAGACGAGCCCGCCCTGCTCGCCATCGCCACGCGAGCGCTGAGTCGGCTCGGGTACCGCGTGCTGCCCGCGGTCGACGGGCGGCAGGCCTTGGCACTCTGGGAGTGCTACGCGAATGATATCGACTTGGTGCTCACGGACATGCGCATGCCAAACGGGATCAGCGGCCTCGCGTTGGCCGAGCGGCTTTGGAACATGAAACCGTCGCTCAAGATCATCATCATGAGCGGCTACAGCTCCGAGCTGGCCACCAACGGGTCCGCCAGCCAGGTTGAGTTCACCTATCTGGCCAAGCCCTTCGAGCTGCAAACCCTGGCCGAGACCGTCCGTTGCTGTTTGGGCGAAGCCCACCCGCGGAATGCCGTCAGTTGACGGCCTTAGGCTGCTGACTCTTTGAGTCTGAGGAGCACGCGCTCGATCTTGCGCATCAAGAGCTGCGCATCGTCCTTCTCGACGTAGTCTTCGGCTCCGAGCGAGAGCGCAATGCGACTCTCCGACTCCCGGTCATGGTGAGCGGACCAGACCAGGACGGGGATATCTTTCGTTCGCTCGTCGGCCTTCAACTGAGACAAAAGATCTCGGCCATCCGCATCGGGAAAGGTTACGTCGAGCACGATCAGGTCTGGTTTCGAGAGCATCGCGGTCTCGTGCACGAGCGTACTGGCGGTCACCTCTACGAGGTCGTGCCCATGCTGCTCCGCGATGCGCCGAACCGCACGCTGTACCACTGGGTCGTCATCGGCGAGGAGGATTCGGCAGCGAGGCTTCGACATCTACAAGGCTACGTCATCCTTCACTGCATTCAAGCGGGATCGACCATTGCGCAACGATTGCGTCCATCACCACCAAACAATCATGCCTCACGCCCACACGACTTCAGACGAATCTGTCTCGACTGCGCATCTTCGAAACAAATATCGAATTTCAAAACAGCGCAGGCTGAGCGTCAGCGCGCTGACTTTGCCTCGATAAAGCTGTTACTTGCCCGGGCGCGTGGCACAGTGCTGATTGCGGCGGCAACGCCGCAATTCTCGAGCGGGGACTACGATATGAATGCAACGATAAATCTCGATGGGACGAACTACCAGGAAGGCTCGCCCGCACATCTCGCGAAGATCGCGCAGCTGCACCAGCGGGAGATCGCCAGATACGCCCGCGAGCGTGTCGAGGACGCAACGGAGCTGAAGCAGCTCGAGCGCCAGGCCCGCGTCCTGAACGAAGAATTGAAGGACAATGTCCGAGAGCAAGCAGCGGCCCTGGCCGAAGCGAACGCCGCCATCCAAGAGAGCGAGGATCGCTTTCTTCGACTCGTAAAGGGAGTCAAAGACTACGCGCTCTATACGCTCGACACCGCGGGCAACATCGCTAGCTGGAATTCAGGAGCCGAGTTGATCGAGGGCTACAAGGCGGAAGAGATCCTCGGCAGACATTTGTCCGTCTTCTACCAGCCGGCGGATGTCGCTGCCGGTCACGCGCAAAGAAATCTCGATGCGGCTGCGTCGACGGGGCGCACCGAAGAAGAAGGCTGGCGCGTTCGCAAAAACGGCTCGACATTTTGGGCAAACGTCGTCCTGTCTTCGATCCATGACTCTGCGGGGCAGCTCATCGGGTTCGCGAAGATCACTCGCGATCTCACGGAGCGGCGAAGGTGGGAGGAGCAACTCGGGCAAGCGCAGAAATTGGAGGCCGTCGGCTGCCTCGCGGCCGGTTTGGCTCACGACTTCAACAACCTACTCTCGGTCATTTTGAGCTACAGCGAGCTACTCGCTTCGGATCTGAACGACAACGACCCGATGCGTGCCGATCTGCAAGAAATTCGCTCCGCTGGGCTCTTGGCAGCGACGCTGACTCGTAGACTTCTGGCCTTCGGTCGCCAGCAGATGTTGGAACCGAAGGTGGTAGACCTCTGTCACATCGTCAGCAGCATGGAAAAGATGTTGCGGCGCACCATCGGTGAGGACATCGAGCTCACGACCAACTTCGACCGGGAGTGCGGCAAGGTGCGCGTCGACTTAGGCCAAATGGAACAAGTCGTGCTGAACCTCGTAGTGAATGCGCGGGACGCCATGCCAGACGGAGGCCAATTGACCATCGAGGCCGCTGAAGTGACGCTCGACGCCGCCTTCGCGACCGAGCATGCCGGCGTGATCGCGGGCCCTCACGTTTTGCTCGGCGTCGCCGACACGGGTGTGGGAATGAACGAGGCCACGCTGGCTCACATGTTCGAGCCGTTCTTTACGACGAAGGACCCCAGCAAAGGCACGGGACTAGGGCTCGCTACCGTTTTCGGCATCGTCAAACAAAGCGGCGGAGCGATTTCAGTCGTGAGCACCGTCGGTCGCGGGACCAACGTCAAAATCTATCTACCCGTTGTCGAGGGAAGTGAGCTCGAGCCCGCGTCATCGCCCGTTCCAAGCATCGATGCACTTCGCGGCACAGAGACGCTTCTGCTCGTGGAAGATGACGAGAGCGTTCGGGTCTTGGCCCGAACGATCCTGCGAAAATATGGCTACAACGTGCTCGACGCCAAAGGCGGCGGCGACGCATTCCTGATCTGCGAACAGTACAAGTCCGGGATTGACCTGCTGCTGACCGACGTAGTCATGCCGCGCATGAGCGGCCGTGAATTGGCGGAGCGCCTCTTGCTCCTGCGCCCCGCCATGAAGGTCCTGTACATGTCGGGCTACACGGACGACGCCGTGATGCGCCACGGGATATTCTATTCTGCGCTCGCGTTCATTCAGAAACCAATCACACCCGAAACGCTGGCCCGCAAGGTTCGACGAGCTCTCGATGGCGCGCCGGTCACGCCCGATGACGAAGAGCTGACTTCACCGAATTCGGTGTAGCGCCGAGCGGCTAGTGCAGTAATTCAAGAGGCCACGTCCTCGTCACGTGCAACCGCGGCCGCGACGAGGTGCGAGGAGCTGAGCGCGACGCGATTCCGCCCGGTGTGCTTCGAGTCGTACATCGCCGCATCGGCTGCCTCGACGAGTGCGCGGGGCGTCGGCGTGTCCGTCGAGAAATCAGCAACCCCAAACGACGCAGTGATCCCCGTGATCTCACCGGATTCGAAGCGCTGCTCGATGCGCTGGCGGAGCCGCTCCGCAAAATGCATCGCGTCGTCTGCGGTCGTTTCGCGCAGCAGAATGCAGAATTCTTCGCCGCCGTAGCGATACGCCGTGTCGGTGATGCGCACGCAGCCGGCGATGATGTCCGCCACCTCTTGCAGCGCCGTGTCCGCCTTGGGATGACCGTGAGCGTCATTGAATGCTTTGAAGTGGTCGACATCGAGCATCACGAACGCCAGCGGTCGCTTGTAGCGCAAGCAACGTTTGCATTCAGCGGCAAGATCCTCCTCGAGGCGGCGGCGGTTCAAGAGCCGCGTCAGAGGGTCCACCTGGCTGCGCTCCTCGATGACCTCGTGAAGCCGGGCTGACTCGATGGCGGTCGCCGCGTGAGTCGCTAGCATCTCGAGGATTTCGATCACGTCTTTCGTTGCAACTCGCGCTTCCTCGTGACGTGCCTCGAGGACGCCAACGACGCGTGCTCCCACGATGAGCGGGATAGCGATCGCGCAAACCTCCGTCGTGCTGCTGTCACTGAACCGCACGGCGCCGGCCGCCCCCTCGAACGTGATGCGCCCAGACTTCGCGGCGCGCTCTGCGAGCTGCAGCCCGACACCGGCGGCAGTCAGATCCGCATCGGCGCCGTGCTTCGCGCTGTCGACGAGGTGCTTCTGCTCGTCGTCCATGAGCCAAACGATGACTCGTTCGTAGCCGCCGATGGCCGACGTACTATCGCGCACTGCCCCGACGACGTAGGCGAGATTGAGGCTCTCGGAAAACTCACGGCTCGCGTCGAGGATCTGGTGCAAACGGACCGAATGATTCCCAAGCGTTTCGTCGCGGGATGCCGCGGATGCTCGCGCTGCGGCCAGTGAGCGCACCACTTCATTGAGCCCGTGCGCGAGCTCGGCCAGCTCGCGCGGCGCGGCGCGTTCCGGCGCTGCTTCCAGCTCTCCGTCACGAATGCGGCGGATATGCAGGAGCAGAGCGGCGACCGGCGTGACGATGGCAGCGTGCAGCGCACGATGCTGACGCACGGCGAGCGAGAGGATGGCGACGAACACGAGCAGCTCAAGTACGACCCTGAGCGCGATCAACGATTGCTCTCGCCGCGACAACCGCTCCGTGTGTCGCTCGAGGGCGTCGGCGAACGCGGTCTGCTCGACCCGGTAGGCGTCGAACAGGATTTTGCCACTCAACATGGACGGCACGACGGCATCGGCTTGCGTGTTGGCCGCGGCTTTCGCCCACCCGTCGCGCCAGCGCTCCTCGGCCAAGCGCGAGCCGATCATCGCCCCGGCGAGCTCCGGCACCGAGCCTACGTCAGCGGTCAGAGCGCTGTTCGACGGGGGAAGCCGATTTTCTCCGCGCGCGAACGCCTCGAGAAAGCGGGGATCGTGCGTCATTAGATAACCACGGAGCCCGTTTTCCTCGTCGAGCATCGCGGCGAAGGAGGCGCTTTCGTCCTTTTCTGCGTGACGGCTCCGCTCCAAGTCTGGGCTCAACCACGCCCGGCCGATGCCGTACGTCAGCGTCGTGACCACGAAGGCTGCGGCAACGAGCGCGCCAAACACGACGAATGCGCCGCTCAGCTGCTCGGCCAGCGTCCGATCTTGATTGGTGGGACTCACACAATGGGTACGGCCAAGCCGATCAAATACTAAGGGTGGCGTTAGCGCAGCTCCTTCAACAGCTTTGCCCAACTTTCGCCGTGATCGATGTGCAGCTCGCGAGCGATCTCTTCGAGCGCGCGGTCCTCACTCGGAGAGACGGAGCTCGGCTGGTCCAACGCTTTCGCAGAGCTGCGCGCGATGCCCTCGGCATAGGCCAGAAGCCCGGGCAATTCACTCAAGTCGACCTCGCCGTCGTCTGGCGCTTGAGCGAGAAAGTAGATGTCACGCAGCGCCTCGAGAATGTACTCGTGACTCGGGCGCTCCCTGAGCCAACCGCTCAGCACCGCCATCGCGCCCGCGCTCAAGTCGTACGCTCGCGCGGCGTGCGATTCGATGCGATCCTTCTGCACGAGCTCCATTTTGCCGTCGGCCCAAGCCACGTACACGAGCGGCAAAAGCACCAGGACTCCGTAGTCGCCCGGTTGAATTCCGAGGCGCTCGAAGGACTTGAGCATTCTGTCATGCTCCATGGCGCGGACCTCGAATGTCGACGGGAATGTTGGATATCATCATTTGGTATCAGCCTCTCGCCGATTATCTGCATGAAACTATCTGCATGAAGCGCGCCGCAGCCCTGAAACTCGGATTCTAGATTGCTCGACTAGCAAGAGTTCGGTTTCCATACGAGGCGAAAAGGTCGCTCCGGGGCAATCTGCCCGCTGTCATCGCTCACTCAGCGGCGCGCACGTGGAACGAGCCCGAGCCAGGCGAACGAATCCCCGTCAATTCGATCCTCAACACGAGCGGGCCGACACATTCATCGTGGTCCAGCTCTTGCTCTGCAGCAGACGCGCCGAACTCCGGTGCTGCACTGGAGCGCCGCCGATGTCGTTGCACACCAAGATCGAAAAAGTTGCCTGCGATTCGTCGTGGAAGATGGGCGGAACAGCGCACTCTGCACTGCGCGCTGCGGCGTGACCGAGCCGCGCGTTCCTCGGAAACAACGCCGCGGTTTGAGTGTCGCTCGACCTCGTCGTCGCACGGCTTGGCTCTAGCGCGGCGCCGCAGATGCGAGCTTTCCTGCGACCTATCTTTGCCGCGACCGTCGTGTTCGGTGTCGACCGCGCCGAAGCAGCGGATCCTCCGCCGGAGGTCGCGCACTACAATCTCTTGGTGCGAGGCGAGACGCACGCCGAGCTATTCCGGCAAGCCTTGTTGCCAGGCGCGTACGGCGCCGTCGTCAGTGACGAGACGAGCTTGCCGGTCTATCAATACGTGTTGCTCGAGGCGCGCGATCTGAATATCGCTCAGCGCCAAACCGGCTTCGACATGGAGGCCGCAGCATGGTGGCGGACTCAGCTCGGCTCTGCTGCAGGCGAGCCGGCACTCGATGGCGACGTACAGACCGCGAACATTGGCTATCACCGCGGCCCGGTCACAGTGCGCTTTGGGCGACAGCACGTGGCGGGCGGCGCGGCGCGCTACGTGCGCTTCGACGGGCTCGCCGTAGCTGCCGACCTCGGTTCGGGTTTCGACGCCACGGCGTACGGCGGGCTCACCGTATTGCCGCGCTGGAACGCGCGCCGGACCTTCACGTACCTGGGAGCCGCCGCGGATTCCGATCTCAAGGACCCTGCCCTGGCTCTGGACACGCGCCAACGCAGCCAGTACTGGCTGAGCGGCGCGCGCCTCGGATGGGCTGCGTCACACACGCATGTCGGTCTCTCATTTCATGAGCAGCACGAATCCGGGGGCCTAGCTCGCCGCACGCTGGCGTTCGATGGGACCAGTGAGCTGTCCAGTGTGTTTTCGCTCGGCGCCAGCGCGAGCGCCGAGCTCGAGGCGGAACGCTTCTCCGAAGCGCGCGCCTGGCTGGATGCTGCGCCAAGCACTGATCTCAACCTGTCCCTCGAATGGCTGCATGCCGAGCCAGCCTTGTTTTTGTCACAACAATCGGTGCTTTCCGTATTCAGCGCCGACGGTTACGACGAAGGCGGCGCGCGAGCAGTCGAGCGCGCGAGTGACCGCATTTCATTCGAGGGCGGCGCTTGGCTCGAGCTGTACACCGGGTCGCGACCTGGCGCGCGAGGCGAGCTCGCGCTGCGCACGCTGGTGGACCAGGCAAGCGCCACGTTCGTGCGCGTTGCCTATGCGCGCGTTTTGACGCCGGACAACGGCTATCACTCGCTGCGCTCCACGCTCACGCGCCGGATCTTGACACGGCTTTCGGGCACGCTCGAAGCGTACGCCTACCTCTACGATCAAGCGATCCACGCGTATCGCACCTCGACCGTGTATTCCGAAACGCTCGAGTTTCGGCCGACGGGAGCCATCGGCCTGCTCTGGGGCGCGTCACTGGTGCGGTCGCCCTACGCAAACCTCGATCTGCAAACCGAGCTGCGACTGGCCTACGACTTCGATGTCTCGGCGGGGCGGGGTGCGCGATGAGACCTCGAATTGCCCACCGTTGGCTGGCCTTGGTTTTGTTCATCGCGGCGCTCGCAGCGGCGTGCGGCGAGCACTCTTCAGCGCGCTTCCCGCATCAGCTGCACGTAGCCGGGCTGGCCTGCGGCACGCCAGGCA
>DATHOI010000072.1:0-11459 GCA_035485095.1 Polyangiaceae bacterium
ACCTTGCGTTGGCCGCTCTTCATGTTCACGTACATGACGACCTTGGCGTACGTGGCGAGCCTGCTCGTGTATCAGGGCGGGCGCCTGCTCGGGTTCTAACAGCCAGCGCAGAGCGCTGCGGCTCCGCCTCGACCGACCTCATGAAGAAGCCCGTGCTGGATTTGACACCGTTGCCGCGGGCATTCTACGCGCGGCCGGTGTTGACCGTGGCCCGCGCGTGCGTTGGCAAGTTGCTCGTGCACTACACCGCCGAGGGCGTGATCGTCGGACGCATCGTCGAGACGGAAGCCTATCGCGGTCCGGAGGATCGCGCGGCGCATTCCTTCGGCGGCCGGCGCACCGCGCGCACGGAAGTCATGTTCGGACCCGCGGGCCACGCGTACGTCTTCTTCGTGTACGGCATGCACTACCAATTCAACATCGTGACCACTGGGGCAGGCCACCCGCATGCCGTGCTGGTGCGCGCGGTCGAGCCCGTGGCTGGGCTCGAGCACATGGCAAAGCGCCGCAAATTGCCGGAGACGAGCCGAGAGCTGACGAGCGGCCCCGGCAAGCTGTGCCAAGCTTTCGGCATCGACAAGCGTGCCTACGGCTTGGATCTGTGCGGTCGCGAGCTCTATTTGGCGCACGGAGCGCGCACCAAAACCCAAACTTCCGCCCGGATCGGGGTTCAATATGCGGCAGATTGGGCCGAAAAACCCTGGCGTTTCTTCGACCCCAAAAGCCCGTACGTGTCGCGCGCGCGTCCCTGATAAAACTCCGCCCTGCCGATGACTGATCGCCCGCCACCGCCGCGCTCCTCCTCGCGCCCCTCGTTTGCCGCAGTGACGGCCGGCGGCGCGCCTTCTCGGAGCCCGGCGTCGGGCGCGCAAAAGAGCTTCGCAGGTCGACGCATCACCGTGTGCGTCACGGGCAGCATCGCTGCGTACAAGGCCGTGTTGCTGGTGCGCTTGCTGCTCAAGGAGGGCGCCACGGTCGATGTCGTTCTGAGCCGCTCCGCGCGCGAATTCGTGGGCGCGCAGACGTTCTCCGGTCTCACCGGGCGCCGCGTGTACACGGACATGTTCGACGCGGACGAGCCCGGCGAGGTGCACGTCAAGCTGGCGCAGGAAAGTCAGCTGATCCTGATCGCGCCGGCCACGGCGGACGTGCTGTCGCGTTTGGCACAAGGCCGCGCCGATGATCTCGTGACGGCGTTGGCGCTGTGCGCGACGTGCCCAGTATTGGCGGCGCCCGCCATGCATCCCACCATGTGGGCGCACCCCGCAACACAGCGCAACGTTCAAACGCTGCTGTCCGACCGGCGCGTGACGTTCGTCGGTCCGGTCTTCGGTGAGGTCGCGTCGGGCGACACCGGGCTCGGGCGGATGGCAGAGCCCGAGCAGATCGCAAGCCACGCTTCCGCCAAATTCGTGGGCGTTTCGTTGGTTGGTCGGCACGTCGTGATCAGCGCCGGGCCCACTCACGAGGATCTCGACCCCGTGCGCTTCGTGGGCAACCGTTCGTCGGGGAAAATGGGCTTCGCGCTGGCCGAGCGAGCGGCCGCCTTCGGCGCGCGCGTCACGTTGATCTCGGGGCCCGTGAGCTTGAAGACGCCACCCGGCGTGCAACGTGTCGACGTGCGCGGGGCAATGGCCATGCGCAGCGCGCTCTGGCAAGCCATGGCGCCGGACCTGTCGCAAGCGGACGCGCTGATCATGACCGCCGCAGTAGCCGACTATCGCCCCACGCAGAACCACTCGACCAAATTGAAGCGAGGCGCGGACCCGTTGACACTCGAGCTCTTGCCCAATCCAGATCTGCTCGCTGAAATCGGACACGCGCGCCGCGATCGCAAGCCGGTGCTGGTCGGCTTCGCGCTAGAAACCGACACGGACGAGAAAGTGATTCAGCTGGCGCGCGGAAAGCTCGCGGCGAAACACGTCGATCTCGTCGTAGCAAACCACGCCGCGGAATCGCTGGGCCGAGACAACATTCGCGTCTTGCTGGTGACGGCGACCGACTGCGAGCCGCTCCCCCAACTCAGCAAAGAACGGGCGGCGGATCGCATTTTGGGCTGGCTTTCGAGGCGCTTTCAGGAGCTCGGTTGATGCGTGTTCTGGTGACTCTGCTGCTCACGTTTGCCGGTATGGCCTACGGTTTCCGCGAAGCCGCTGCGGGCACACCGCAATTCTGGCTCGGCGTGGCGCTGCCTTACGTTCCGCTCGTCGCGCTCGCTCTGCACCAAATGTGGCAAGACGGTACGCTGGTCGATAGGCTCACGCCGCGCTGGGGTGATCTCTCGATCGGCGCAGTCTCGATGATCGTATTGCTGTTCGCCTCTTGGGCCGCGCGGCGAGTGCTCTCGCCCGCGGGGAGCGCGCGCCAAGCGTGGCTGTTTCACATTTACTTGCAGCTCGGTAACCCGGAGCACCTGCAACGGTCCACGGCCTACACGCTCTTGATCTTGCTGCTGTGCGCGGCTGAAGAAATCGTGTGGCGCGGCATGGTCCTCGGCGATCTCAGCGCGCGCTTCGGGCGCCGCGCCGCGCTGCCACTGTCCGCCCTCGCCTACGGCGTCGCCGCGTTGCCCACGCTGTGGCTCTTGCGCGATCCGAGCGCCGGCTTGAACCCGCTGCTCGTCACGGCGGCGGTCGGCTGCGGCCTGGTCTGGAGCTTTTTGGCTGCTCAGTTGGGCAGGCTCGCTCCGGTCGTCATTTCACACATGGCCTTCACGTACTTCACGATCGTGCAGTTCCGTTTGCCAGGTCTTTGATGGTCACCGGGCGCGTCACTCGGCGCCCCAGCCTTCGGCGGCGCGTTTCGCCCTGAGAGCCTATCCCGCTAGCTGTTACCCGCTGAGCTTCGCCAAATCCTCTTCCGAGATGTCGAAGTCGGCGTAGACGTTCGCGACGTCATCGTGCTCGTCGAGGGAATCGACCAAGTTCAAGCACACCTCGGCATCGCGACCGGTAACGGCTTTCTTGTTCTTCGGAATGTAACCGACCTTGCTCGACTGAACCGGGAGCTTCGCGGCCTCGAGCGCGGCGGATACGGTCTCCAAGTCATTCGGCGGCGTGTACACGACCCATACGTCGCCTTCGTCTCGGTAGTCCTCGGCCCCCGCGCTGATCGCGGCTTCCATCAGTTGGTCCTCACTGACCGCGCTCTTTTCCAGCGTGATCGTGCCCAAGCGGTCGAACGCCCATTGCGCGCTGCCGGAGCCACCCATCACGCCGTTGCCCTTTTCGAAGATCTTGCGCAACTCTGCGGCCGTGCGATTGCGATTGTCCGTCGTGCCCTCGACCAGGAACAACGTGCCGCTCGGGCCGGTGCCTTCGTACAGCACGTCTTCGTATGCGGCGCCTTCGATCTCACCGGTGCCACGCTGAATGGCACGCTTGATATTGTCGGCTGGCATCTGCTGCGCCCGACAATCTGCGACCGCCTTGCGCAAGCGCGGGTTCGAGTCGATATCTCCGCCGCCGATGCGGGCAGCGGTCACGACTTCGCGAATCAGCTTGGTGAAGACTTTGCCGCGGGCGGCGTCCGTAGCGCCTTTCTTGCGCTTGATCGTCGCCCATTTGGAATGGCCACTCATTCTGGCGTCCCTACCATTACCCGGGAAATATGGGAACAGACAGGCGCAGTGAAAGCCCGGTAGGCCGCCCCGCAATCGCCGGTTTTTGCGGCATTTTTTGCCATGAACCGGCTAGCGAACGGCTAATCGGTCGCGAAGCTCACGGAGAAAACTGGGGCGCGTTGGCTGCCGGGGAATTCCCGTTGCGGCGCGTGGAGCGCGTCCAGCACCGCGACGATGTCCTCGTACTCCGTCGAGTTCCGCACGTGCAAGACGGCCTCGTCGTGCACTGGATCGGTTGCGTCTCGATGCGAGCCGTTCGCGCGCCAATCTCGATTCAGAAATTCTGCGAGCTCGGGGTAACGTCGACCGCTACGCGCTCCATCCTCTGGCTTTCCATCCTCTGGCTTCAAGGGCACGTCGTTGCTCACGAGCACGGTGCTGCCGCTTCGCCAAGTGACCCGAAAGCGGCGTTCTTGAACGTCCACGTGCAGTTGCCGGGGCAACGCTTCGGGCTCGGATATTTTTCCGGGCACGCTGGCACTGCTCGACAAGCGCGCGAAATTCGCGAAGCCCGCAGTCGCCAGCAAGAACGTGACCAGGCACAGTAGGAAATCGATGAAGGGCACGAGCGGCAGCTCGTGATTGGTGTCGCGCTTGCGGCGCGCGCCCGCGCTCGAGTCAATGGTCGCCATGGTGAGGTTCGACCCCGAGGCGCGTCGAGACTTGGCTGCCTGCGCACTTCGGCGCAAAAGTGCAGTAGTCTCCGGAAATTCGCGCCGGGACGGCGCGCGCGGCGAAAGCTCGGTAACGGCACGGAAAGCACCCGGAAACCTGGCCCCCACCAAACTCACGACTGATGTCGATCGCGCTGACCGTCCCCGAGCGAGCTCAGCGGGTGGTCGCCTCGGACCTCGAAATCAGCATCCTCGGTGGTTGCGAATACCCATCGCCGCTCGCGGAACGCCTGAGCCAAGCGGCAGTGCACTACGTAGGGCAGGCCGATCGCGTGCTGCTCGACGATCGCCTGTCGCGGGTTTCGGAACACCGCGACGATCTGACGCGCGCGCCCGCGTTCGAGCTCGCCGGACCTCGACATCGCGTGTTCTTCGACCCGAGCAAGCTGCGCTGCGGCATCGTGACCTGCGGCGGCCTGTGCCCAGGCTTGAACAACGTGATCCGCGGACTCGTGCTCGAGCTCACGCACGGCTACGGCGTGCGGCAAATCGTGGGCTTTCGCTATGGCTACGAGGGCATCGTGCCGCGCTTCGGTCACGAGCCGCTCACGCTCACCCCGGAATCAGTCGCCGAAATCCACCACGAGGGCGGCACGGTGCTCGGCACCTCACGCGGCAATCAAGACCCGGGCGAGATCGTGGATCGCTTGGTCGAGCTGGGCATCGGCGTGCTGTTCGTGATCGGTGGGGATGGCACCTGCCGCGGTGCCATGACTTTGGTCGCCGAATTGAAACGCCGAAGGCTTTCGATCGGAGTGATCGGTATCCCGAAGACCATCGACAACGACATTCACTTCATCGACCGCAGCTTCGGCTTCGAGACGTCGTTCTCGGCCGCGGTCGACGTGATCAAGAGCGCGCACGTCGAGGCGAAGGGCGCAAAAAACGGCGTGGGGCTACTCAAGTGCATGGGGCGACACTCGGGCTTCATCGCCTGCCACGCCGCGCTCGCGTCGACCGACGTAGACTTCGTCTTGATCCCCGAAGTGCCGGTGGTCTTGGAGGGCGAAACCGGCCTCTTTCGCCTGCTCGAGCGGCGGCTCTCGCGCGACTCACACGCGGTGATCGTGGTAGCCGAAGGCGCCGGCCAAGAGCTGTGTCAAAGCGATCTCGCGCCGCCCTCGACGGACGCGAGCGGCAACGCGCGCCTGAGCGACATCGGCGTCGTGCTGCGCGATCGCATCACCGCGCATTGCAAGGCTCGCGGGCTCGAGATCACCCTGAAATACCTGGACCCGAGCTATCACATCCGCAGCGTGCCCGCCTCGCCCGCCGACAGCGTCTATTGTTGGAACATGGCCCGCAACGCCGTGCACGCGGCCCTCGCCGGCAACACCGAGATGCTCATTGGACGCTGGCACGGCCGCTTCGTGCACGTGCCCATGCCGCTGGCCACGCGGTTCCGCAAGCAAGTGGACACCGCCGGTGATCTCTGGACCTCCGTCATCGAATCCACCGGGCAACCCGTGGCATTCAACATGTAACGACGGCCCAAGACCGCTGAAGCCCTGTGCGAGGCGCGAGCGATTTGCGGCATCGGACTCAACGGCACCGCTCAACGCTTGAAGCGCGGATCGGCCCCGCCGATCACCAGCTTCTCGACGCGCCGCGCAGGCTCCGGTGGTGCGAGCTTCATCACCGCCGTCTTCTGCATCACCACCGTGCCACGTGGTTTGTCCGCGGGCGGGCGCTTGACCTCGGCGGCACGCACGGGCGCAATATTCTTGTCGAGTCGACTCGCGTGCTCGAACGCCTGAGCCAGCTGATCAATCAAGGGGCGCGCGCAGGCGAAGGTACGCTCGACCTGGACCTTCTTACGCGCGACCGCTGCCGCGTCGGAGGCCCTCCGCACCAGATCAGCGAGCTCGCCGAGCGTCGCCTCCAGCATTTGCACGTAACTTTCATCGAGCGCGTACAGCGCGCAGCGCTTGCGCACGCCAGGCGAGCCACGATCCAGGAGCTCGCGCGCCGTGTCGCGCAAATCACGGATCACCACCGCGAACGCCGCCGCCGGATCATCGACTTCAGCCACTGGCGCCTGCTGCGGCACACCCGCGACGGTCTGAATCACCGAGCGCGCCTGCTCGGCCAATGCCTCTGCGCGCTCGAGTGCCGCGGCTAGGTTCTGACCGGCATCCTTGACGTCGACCTCCGACTGCCGAAACTCGGCAAAGGTTCGGTCTAGGCGCAGGCATTGATCCGCTGCCAAGCTGATCAAGTCGAGCGAGCAACCGCGCAGCAGCGCGCGCTGCTCAGCCGTGCATTCGCGCCAGCGCCCATGCGCGGCGACACAGACTTCCGCGGCGCCCTCGACGAATTTGGGGACGGTCGACAGGTCGGCGGGCTCGGCCGGTGAGCTCATGGTCTCGCTCGCCGCATCGAGCAAGCCCTGATCCGGCTGGCCGAGCTGGCGCACGAGCCGTTCGAGCTCGACGACCGCAGGCGACTTCTGTGGGCGTACGGACTCGCGTTTGCTCATGACTCTCCCTCGGGTCGCTGCATCCTCGTCTTCGACAAACGGCAGAGTTTCGGATTTCTTGCGGGGAAAATGCGCCTTTCTGAGGCTTTTCTGCGGTCGACTAAAGTCGCGACGCGGTGCGCCGTTTGTGCCCGAGGCTGCCGTGTCCGAGAAAAACTCCAGCAATCCGAGCATCATTCACCACTGCGTCGACTGCGGCGCGCTTTCCCCGCCCACCGATCCGGAGCGCAGCTCGATTGGCGAGAACGCCGCGTGGCGCCTGACACGTCAACCCACGCGCGACGGGCGCATCATGCTCGAGTGGCGCTGCCCGCCGTGTTGGACCGAACACTGGAAACGTCGTCAGTCCGCGTAGCGCGGACGGGCGCTGCCGGCTGGCCGGGAGACCAGTCATTGATCGCGCAAAACCAGCTCTTTCGCTCGGCAACCGAGGCGCACGTGATTGGCTCGGGCTCCCCGATCGAAGCACATGCCCGGCAAATATCCGTTCCAAGACCCTGACCTTCCCGTTGAAACGCGCATCGACGACCTGCTGCTTCGTCTGACGCTCGAAGAGAAAATCGCATGCTTGAGCACGGACCCGAGCGTGCCTCGCTTGGGCGTGCGCGGCACCAATCACGTGGAAGGCCTACATGGGCTCACGCTCGGTGGCCCAGGCGAATGGGGCAAGGATCGCCCAGTACCCACGACCACATTTCCGCAAGCGATTGGGCTCGCTGAAACTTGGGACCCCGAAGTACTACGCGAGGTGGCGAGCATCGAGGCGCTCGAGACGCGTTACGCGTTTCAGAGCCCGCACTATCGACGCGGCGGCTTGGTGGTGCGCGCGCCCAACGCAGACCTCGGTCGCGACCCGCGCTGGGGTCGCACCGAAGAGTGTTTCGGCGAGGACGCCTTCTTCAACGCGACGATGGCGGTCGCGTTCGTGCGCGGCTTGCAAGGCGAGCACCCGAAGTATTGGTGTACGGCCGCGTTGCTCAAGCATTTCTTGGCCAACAGCAATGAAGACGGCCGCGGCTCGTCGTCGTCCGATTTCGGCGCGCGACTGTTCCGCGAGTACTACTCACTACCATTCTTCCGCGCCATCACCGAAGGCGGCGCGCGCGCCTTCATGGCCGCGTACAACAAGTACAACGGCATCCCCTGCGTGGTGCACCCGATGCTGAAAGAGATCGCCATCGACGAATGGCATCAAGACGGCATTCTATGCACCGACGGTGGCGCGTACGGCATGTTGCTGAGCGAGCATCACTATTACCCCGACCCGTACAGCGCAGCGGCCGGGGTCATCAAGGCGGGGGTCAACCAATTCTTGGATGACTATCGCGCGGGCGTGACCGGCGCGCTCGAGCGCGAGCTGCTCAGTGAACAGGAGATCGAGAGCGTATTGCGCGGAGTATTCCGCGTGATGATCCGACTCGGCCAACTCGACCCGGAAGAGCGCGTGCCCTACGCACGCATCGGCAAGGACGGAGAGCCCGAGCCGTGGTTGTCCGAGGCCCATCGGCGAGCGGTGCGACGTGTCACCGAGCGCTCCGTCGTGCTGCTCAAGAACGACGACGAGCTCCTGCCCATCAAGCCGAACGTACGGCGCATTGCCGTGGTCGGTCCGCTCGCGGATCGCGTGCACATCGATTGGTATAGTGGCACTCCGCCGTATCTCGTCACGCCGCTCAGCGGCATCGCGGAGCGCGCGGGCGCCGACGTCAGCGTGAGCTCGTCCACCAACAACGACACCAGCGACATGATGCGCGTGGCACGCGAGGCAGATCTAGTGCTGATCTGCGTTGGTAACCACCCGACCGGTGATGACTCCTGGGCCAAAGTCACGCAACCAAGCTACGGCAAGGAAGCCGTCGATCGCCGCTCCCTGGAGCTCGAGGACGAACGGCTGATCAAAAAGGTGTTCGCCGTCAATCCACGCACGGTGGTGGTGTTGATCTCGAGCTTCCCGTACGCGATCAACTGGACCGCCGAGCATGTGCCCGCCATCGTGCACGTCACGCACAACAGCCAAGAGCTCGGCAACGCGTTGGCCAGCGTCTTGTTCGGGGATACCGATCCCGGCGGGCGGCTCGTGCAAACTTGGCCACGTTCGATCGAGCAGCTGCCGCCAATGCTCGACTACGACCTCAGCCACGGCCGCACTTACCGCTATTTCGAGGGCGAGCCGCTGTACCCGTTCGGCTTCGGTGAAAGCTATACGCGCTTCCGCTACGGCGCAGCGTCGCTCAGCGCCCAAACCGCGCGTCTAGCTGACACCGTCTCCGTCCGCGTCGAGCTCGAAAATATCGGCGCGCGCCTGGGCGACGAGGTCGTGCAAATCTACGCACGCTTTCCGAAGTCCAAAATCGCGCGGCCCAAGCGTCAATTGTGCGGATTTCGACGCGTGAGCCTGAAAGCCGGCGAGCGGCGCGAGATCGAGGTCAGCGTGCGCGCCGTCGATCTCGCACACTGGGACGACGCCGAGCATGCCTTCGCGCTCGAGCCGGGCGGCGTCGAGCTCATCGTTGCGCGCTCGGCGGCGGACACGCAGCAGACACTTAGTTTGACCCTCGCGTAGGGGGTCAAACTATTTTCGAGCGCCGAGATTTTTCGGTGCGATCAGTCGCAACTCTTGCAGACATGGAAGCTCCCGAGGGAGCTCCGCCCTCCAACTTCGCAGTCGGACGCGCGCGGGTTCCGTGGCGCCGTCCGGCAAAGGATCAGCAAACGATGAATTCTCTTCGGTTCCGCTCGTGTTTGGCCGCTGCGGCCGTGTCTAGCCTGTCACTGACGCTCGTTGGCCGCGCGCACGCCGCGACCACCAAGGTCGCGTGCTTGGGCGAACAGACGACGAAGAGCAACGAAGCGCCGGGGCCGATGTGGCCGACGCTGCTACAGACCGCGCTGGGCGCCAACTACGACGTGGTCAATGACGCGGGCGACACCAGCGGCTCGATCCTCACCGGCTATGACACGACGGGCGTGGGCGCAGACCCCGTCATGTCAGCCAGCAACACGGCTTATCAAGACAGCCTGACCGCGAACGTCGTCGTGATAGGCCCGTTCGGCGAGCACGACCAGCGCGTGGTCAGTAAATTCCCAGCTATGGGCACGGAGATGATCTTCGAGCAGGACTACGACGCACTCGTCATGTCGTATCTCAATCTGGCGAGCAACCCCACGGTGTACGTCACGACGCCGATTCAAGTGCCAACCTTCGACGCGGCCACGCAAGCTCTGGTCTCGAATGTCGTGCTACCAGCGGTGAAAGCGGTCGCGCTCAAGCACAGCGAAGTGAAGTTGGTCGACCTGTACACTGCGTTCCTCGGTCATGAAGAATATTTCATGGGCATGGGCGACGGCCAAACCAACGCCGCTGGGGAACTGGAGCTCGAGCAGCTCGTGTACGCCGCGATGCAAACAGCCAACTCTGCTGCAGGCGGCGCGGGCGGGAGTGGCGGCGCAGCGGGCAGCGCCGGCAGCACGGCAGGGTCGAGTGGCAGCGGCGCGAGCGCGGGCGCAGGGGGCGCTTCGGGCGGCACGGGCGGCCTAGCCACGAGCAGCGCAGGCTCATCCAACGCGAGTGCCGGCACGGGCACCACGGCTAGCGCGGGCGCAGCTCAGCAACCGACCGACGAGTCCCCGGCATCGTCCGAATCGAGCTGCTCGATCGCGAGCGCCGGCGCGAACCGCGCGAGCCGCGCGTGGCTCGCTCTGGCCGGTGCATTCTCGGGTCTCGCGTTGACACGCGCGCGGCGGCGTCAGCAACGGCGCGCAGCCACGCGTTGATTCAGATCACACCCGCCAAAAGTCCGAGCCCCAAGACGACGAAGACCACCGCGGCAGCGCGTTGCGTGTGGCGCGGATGGATCAAGGCGCTCAACCGATTGCCGAGAAATACGGCCAGGCCAGCGACCACGCACAGTGCGGCCGAGGCCGCCAAAAAAATCGTGAGCGGCGCGCGGTAGCGCGCCGCGAGTGCTGCGGTACCAAGCTGCGTGAGGTCGCCCCACTCGGCGATGAACACCACTAGAAAAGACTTCAGAAACGCACGTCCAAAGCCCTCGGGCTGACCGTCAGCGCCAGCGTCGTCTTCGTCCTCCTCCTCGACTCGGCGCCACATGAACACGGCCGAGACCAGAAATAGCAGCCCCGCACCGATATGCACCGGGCGCGCCGGCAAGAGCGAGAGCAGCCCACCCGCGGCGACAGCCACCAGGCTCTGCACGACCAACGCCAGAGCCGTGCCGGCGAACACCGGGAGCGGGCGATGGCGCGTGGCCAACACGAGCGCAGCGACGGCCGTTTTGTCCGGCAGCTCGGCGATGAAAATCACGCCGAACACCGTCACGAAGATCCGAGGATCGATCATGCCCGGTCAGTAGACTGCACGCCGTGTTCACGCAACCATAGCCCACAAAAGCGCGGCTTACTGGCGTGCCGGACCCGTTTTGCCGGCCGCGATCTGCTCGGCTGGTAGCCCCTGGTGCGGAAGCCCGGGCTCGAGCCAAGCCGGATTGCCGCGCAAGGGCTGATGCGCACTACCGAGACGAAAGTCGCGCACGACCTCGGCGGTTAGCGGTTGCAATGATGCTTGCGCATAACATTTCAATTCACTGCCCGGCGTGTCGGCAAAGTGTGCGCCGCCATGAGCACCGAGTTGATGACTCCAGACATCCGTGAGCAACACGAGGCGCCC
>DATHOI010000073.1:0-2682 GCA_035485095.1 Polyangiaceae bacterium
GTACGGCGTCGCAGACCTGCCCGGTAACACCGATGAGGTCGTGTCGAGCGAGACGTATTCCTCTGATTTTCGCGGCAAGTTCGACAGCGTGCACTCGGGAGGCCCGTGGTACAAAGGCGTGCGCAATCAGTGCCGGCCCAAGATCTACACGCATGACGAGGGCTTCTATTATTACTTTCTGGGCTTTCGCTGCTGCGCCGAGGCGGATGGCAAACCAACCGACCCACGCACGCCCAAGCAAACCAAGGCCAACTGGGGCTTCGAGCGCGTCGAACGCATCGCGGGCTTCACGAAGGCGCAGATGATCGAGAAGCTCGAGCTGAAGAAAGACGGCAAATGTACGTGCAGCGACAAGGACATTCGCTGCAAGACCATGTGTGGCACGCTGCTCGGACCCGAAGCAAAGGACTACAGGTAGCTCTCATGATCGCGAAGCGTGAAGCATTCTTGGTTTTTGCGGGCGCGCTGCTCGCGCTGAGCAGTACCGCGTGCACGAGCGCGAGCAGCTGTTCGCGTGATCCCGATTCATTGACGGTGCCGCTCATCGCTGACGGTGGCGTCGAGATCGGTCCTGATGGCGGCCCCGAGCTCAGCGCAGACGGCGGGGTCGAGATCGCCGCGGACGGCGGTGGTCAGCTCGGCGGCACGGTGGATGGCGACACCTACTCGTCCGCACCGAACGGTGGCCCTTATGCCTATTTCCCAGCCTTTCGTACGATCACGTTCGTGCACGGCCTGGGCGCGATCCCGTTGGTCAAGGAATTCTGGCTCGCGTTCTCGGCCTACGGCACGCTCGCGCCGAGCGCCGGGAACATGACTGAATTGGTCGCACCGACCAATGGTGGGCCGCAGCCGGTAACGGCTGAAACTGTCACCGTGTACAACGACACATGCAGCGAGTTCTACCTGTACACGGTGCTTCAACGCCCGAGTCCGTGAGCTTGCCCGCGCCTCGACGCGGCTTCGTCGCGTCGAGGCGCGCCCACGCCCCCAACTCTCGACTCGCGCGGATTCTCGAGTTAGACGCGCCCGACCACGAAGCTCACCGCGCCGGCGAGCAAACCGGCGAGCACGTCGTCGGCCATGATGCCGACGCCTTCCGGCTTGGCATTTTGCACGGTGTCGATCACGCCGGGCTTCCAAACGTCGAACAGGCGAAATAGGCCGAGCGCCAGCAGTTGCACGGTGATGCTGCTGTTTTTGACCATGCCCATCGCGATCAGTGTGCCGGCGACTTCGTCGATCACGACGCACTGCGGGTCTTCTACGCCCATGGCTTTGGCCATCTCGTTCGAGGACCAGACGCCGACGGCGGTGATGCCGACGATCGCCGCGATGTGCACGGGGAGCGGCAAGAGGCGCAGACCCATGTGCAGCGGCACCGCGCCGAACGAGCCCATGGTGCCAGGGGCGAGCTTGTTTCTACCGCAGCCGAACCACGTAGAGAGCGCGCGCACGGTGAGCGACGCCTGCGGGCGCGGCAGAGAGTCCGTTTCGGTCATGGTCATGCGCTCAGTGAAACGCCTTCATCAGCGCGCAGATCGGGCCCTCGGGGCAGTCACGCGAGGGCTCGTCGATAACGTGGCATTCGTCGGCGATGGCCACCATCGTCGGTTGCTCGGTGCCCCAGGATTGACCGGGCGCCCAGCGCAAAGCGGGCTTGTCCATCTTGGCGGCGAAGTGGACTTGGCACTCTGCGGTGAAGCGAGCGAGCTTGTCCGGTGACAAGTTGCCAGGCGGCTCGCGGTGGACGCGCATGGCGAGCGAAGGTTGTGCCCAAACGCCGGCAACCAAGACCAACTTGTTGTCGAGCCAGGTGCGGTACGGCTGAATGAGGCTCGCCTTGTTGTCGTCCATCGGCGTTTGCGGATCGCGCGGCCAGGGGTCGCTCTCGGTCTTGAATGCGCAGTGCTTGCCTTCGAAGCTTTGCGGTGACGCGCAGGTCAGCGCGTTGGCGTCGGCGGTGACCAGCGTGAGGATCAACTTCGACTTCTGACCTGGTTGCCAAGCGCTGGTGTCGGTACCGGGCGGATCACTGGGCTCGAACAAATTGCCCAGCGGCGACGCGGGGATGAGCACAATCAAGCCCAGAATGGCCGCGGCGCCCAAGAAGCGGCCGCCGATCACTGGCGTCGGCTCCACGTCGTCCGGGCGGCGCACGGTCGCGCGCGTGGCGGGCTTCTGAGTCCCCGTGGGCGCAGTCGATTTGGCGCTGTCCGTGCTCGCAGCCTTCGGTTCCGGTTTGCTCGATTCGCTCGTCGCCATCGCGCGCTTCAATAGCGCAGTTTGGGCCGTGCTCCCAAGTGCCGACGGAGATGCCTGAAAAGCGCGGGAAAAACCCGGACTCACTGGCAATCGGAGAATGCCGCTTGATACAGCGCCGCGCCGAGCAGGCGATGACCGTCCGGACCAAAATGAATGCCGTCCTTGAACGGCTTGAAAAAGCGGTCGCACAGCGTGTCCGGATCACCGCAGGACAGGAGCGCGTAGGCATCGACCACGTGGTCGACCTGCCCTTTTCGGGGCTCGTCACGGATCCAGGAGTTGACGCTGTGAGTGGCGTCGGCGCGCGACGCGTTGAAGAAGCGCGTGAAGCCGCCCCACGGCGCGACCGTGAGCGCGATGACCTGCATGCCACGAGCCTTGCCCGCGCTGTACATGTAGCTCAAGTCCGTTTCGATT
>DATHOI010000074.1:0-2551 GCA_035485095.1 Polyangiaceae bacterium
CGTTCCCACCGCCACGCACAGCGAGCTCGCGATTTCGCGTTGGCTGCGGCCGCAGTCTTTCAGTCGAAGTAGTTCTCGAATCTTGCGCATGGTGAGGCGTTCCGACATCTCGCCGCCGTCGCACCGCTTCGCGGCGCGCTCCCGCAGAACACGCATCGAGTTTGCGGGAAGCGATCCCGGTGACCTATCGGCTGCTAGCGATCGGCACGACCTCCGCAGAGCCAGCAGAATGTCCGCTCCCTAGGCGCCCGTAGTCGCCGACAAACGCATCCGGCGCCAGGTGCGCATACCGCATCGTCATTTGGACCGACTGATGCCCAAGGATCCGCTGAAGCTTGAACACGTCTCCTCCCTTCATCACCCACTGCGAAGCGAACGTGTGCCGCAGGTCATGGAACACCACGTAGCGGCGCTCTTTGCCTCCGCGCTTCTTGATCTTGAGGAAGGCCGCCGCGTCGAGCACGCGGTGCAGCACCTCTTGAAAGACCCGACCGGACTCGGCGTACATTCCGCCCCGCTCGTTCGTGAACAGCAACTTTCCCGGATGCCGCAAGCGCCAAGATCGCAGGATTGGCAACAGCGCGTCGAGGATCGGCACGTGGCGAACACGATCCGATTTCGTCGGTCCGTCGAAGCTGCGTTGAACGGTGATCAGCCGTCGCTCGAGGTCGATGTCGCCCCACTCCAACGCGGCGAGCTCTCCGGCGCGCATGCCGGTGTAGATGGCCGTGGCGTAGAGCACGAAAACCTGTTCGCCCTCCTCCTGTGCGGCGTTCAAGAATCGGCGAATCTCTTCGTCAGTCCGCAGATAGTTGAAATCGCGGCTAAACAGGCTCGTTTTCGGTTTCTTCAGCCGCGGAACGTTTAGGATCCACGGTATTTTGAAACTCGTTGCCAGCCGCAGCATGGAAAGGAGCAGCGTGAGGTGATTGGAGACCGTTTTCGGGTCGAGAATTGCGTGCGACAGAACGTAGGCGTCGCCATCCTCCACGCCGATATCGCGAACCCGCATCGTCCCGAAAGCCGGGCGGAGGTGCTTGCGGATGACGCTCTCGTCGTCCTTCCCGCTGCGCTTGAGGGGGGCGCGGTTTTCGATCCAGTAGTCGCAGAGCTCGTTGAACGTCTTGTCACGGGCTTCGCGCGGTCGAAGTCCCTCCCGGATCTGGTCGACCTCGACCTCATGCTCACGGAGCTTGGCCTGCGCGACGCGGTAGTCGTCATGCACTTCGCTTTGCCGCTGGTCGTTTTCGTCGAACCAGCGGATGCGCCATTTGCCGCGATGTTTGACCGGCTTCGCCACTGTGATCCTTGTCCGTCAAGACAAGGTCGCCGGTCTCCCGCAGACTGCGCCGCCGAATTGCGGGAAGTCGGTTCGAAGGTCTGTGGCCCCACCGTGGCCCCAAACGAAAAACGCGAGAATTAGCGGTTAAGCTAACCTCGCGTTTTCCTTTAGTTGCGCGGGGAGGATTTGAACCTCCGACCTTCGGGTTATGAGCCCGACGAGCTACCAGGCTGCTCCACCGCGCGTCAGAGGGGCGTAACTTACTTACGGCGAGTCGCCTGTCAAGCGCGGGGATTTGATTTGTGATTTTCGGGAGTTGCGTGCCGAATTTGTGGGGGTTTTGAGGCTTCGATTTAGCCGGCTTGGGGACCTAAGTTTTGGCGCTCATGCAGGCGTTCATTGAACGTCGATGCCAGCGACGCCCCAGGTCGTGCCGGCGCCGACGTTCAACAAGACCCAGAGCTTGCTGCCGTCACTGCTTGCGAACACCCAGCGCGCGTGGGGCACGTACTTGCCAGTGCTGGTCTCGATGCAGGGCACGGGCAGCGTGGTCTGGAAACTGAGGTACTGGTAGTCGAACACATTCAAGAGGCCATCGTTGGTCGTCGTGGGCTCGTCGAACGAGGACTGCGTGGCGCCTTCGATCGTGTACACCTTGCCGTTCTTACTGTGGACGACGGACAGCAATGACGCCGCGTAGCTGCTGGCGGCTGTCGAGCTGACAATTTGCCCTGCATACGTTAGGTCCTGCGCGGCGTTGAGGGAGGCGTTGAAGACGTTGCCGCACGCGCTGAACACGCGCTCGCCGTCCAGGCTCATCCACACTTCACCGCAGGCCTCGTGCTCGCCGAAATCCGGACCCTCACCGACGCCGACCTTGGTCGTGGCGACGCCTTGACTGATGTCGAACTCCTGGAGGTCGGACGGATCGAGCTCTCCGGTCGAGCCGTACATGAATTTGCCGTTGGGGTGCAGCTTGGCGTGCGTCTTTTCGTAGATGCTATCGGAGTTGCTTTGGCCGTAGTCCGTGCCCGCCGTGAAGTCGACGCTGTGAATGTCCACCCATTGATCCGTGTTTGGAAACACGTAGGCGAAGTCGTTGCCGCCGAGCACGACATCGAAGGCATCACACGTGGTGGCCACGGTCTTGAGGACGCTCGGCACAGTGAGGTCGATGAGTGACACGAACGCGTTGTAGGCCACCGCCGCTTGCTTGCCGTCCGGGCTCACGGACACTGCGACTGGCAACGCGGGCAGGGTCACTGCTTC
>DATHOI010000075.1:0-3926 GCA_035485095.1 Polyangiaceae bacterium
CGGTGATGCCGGAGAAGACGTACCCGCCGTGATCGAGGTCCAAATTGACGAAGTCGTAACGGGCCATGAATCCTAGCCAGTCGAGCACTTGGAGTGTCGCGTCCACGCCGTACTTGGCTTCCCTGAACCTATTTTGTGGAAACGTCGACCCCGCGGGCAAGCTGAGCTTGGATTCCGTATATAGGCCAAACACGCTAAACGAGATGTCCGGCAGCAGGCTTCCGGGCTGCATGCCCTTGATACAGGAGCGCGAGTTCTCGTACATGAAGCCAAGGTTGGTCATCGACCCGCTGCCGGTGGAGCTGGCCGGCGTGTTCGTCCAGCCCAAGTAGTTCGTGGCGAGCCCGACGCCGCCGAGCCCGTGCATGACCTCGGTGCCACCGTTCGCGAGCGCCCAACCCTCGCGCACGCTGATGTACGACGGAGAAATCCACAGGTGACCCACCTTCGGCCCGTGCAAGTTGAACTCGGCGCCGCCCACGGTCAGGTGCGCTTGCTTGGCGTCCGAGTAGGATTTGCCGGGCGTGGTCTGTTGCGTGAGGTTCGGGTCGGCGGTCCACTCGGTGTTGTAGTGGAGGCTGACGTCGAAGTAGTCCTTGTACCTGAGCTGAACGTTCTCCCAAGTCAGTAAGTCGAGGCCGACGGTCGCGCCGTAAAGGGGCGGCGCCAAATAGTTGAAGCTGCCGTCGCGCCCCGTGCCGAAGCCCGCCGTGAGCACGCCAGTGACATCGTCGCTAAACGGTATTTTGAGCTCGGGTTGTGCGCCCAACTGGCGAAAGCGCCCGAGCGTATAGGTGTCGTATTTCTCGAAGTAGCCGAACTTCGGCCACCACGCGCCCGCCGTCAGCGCGACGTTCGGTTTGAGCGGACTGCCCGTGTCGATGTCCGTGTCCAACGCGAGGTATGCCACGCCCGGCACCCACGACGCATCCGGGTTCCGGAAACCGACCGTCTGGTACCAATAGCCCATCCAACCGATCACGGCGTCGACGTGTTTTTTCTTCTCGTGGATGAAGAGCTCGGACCAGTCTTGCTCCTGCAGGCGCGTGTACGCAAAGCTGTAGTAGCTGGCGTCGACCGTGCGATTGGGTCCGTACGAGATCTGCGTGCTGGCTGGTCCCGACAAGTTGTCGGGACCGGGACGCGAGCTGAGACCGAGGGCCATCGGTGCTCTGAAGTAGCCGTGGATTTCCGTATGCCAGCCTTCCGGCTCCGGGGGCGTCGCCTCGACGCTGGCAGGCGGCGGAGTAGACGGCTCGTCGCCGGTCGGCATCTCCTTGTCGGCTTTCGTTACCGGCGCGGCGGGAGCCTCTTTTGGAGCCTTCGCAGCTGGCGCGTCGTCGGACGCGGCGTCATCATCATCCGGGTCTTCTGCCGCTGCGGAAAGCGACACGGTACACACACTCAACAACGCAGAGAACGCGAGCAATCTTCGCAGCACGGCAGTGATCCCTTCCTATCTAGAGCTCTCGTAGGCGACTCGTCGAGCGGGCTCAGAACACCCGCTCACGGCTGGCGGGGCGCTTACTTCCCATAGCCCGCAGCCACGATGTTGGCTTGGACTGCGTTGACCGTCGCAAGAGTTGCGGCACCGGTTGCCATCACGCCTTCGTACCAACGGCCGCCATCACCATCACTGTTGTCGCCGCCGATGCCGAGGATGATCGAGCCCTGTTTGGCCATCGGCACGTAGCCCGTCTTGGCAGGCCGAATGCCGTCGTACATGGTCGTCAGCGCGCCGCTCGCGGCGTTGCCGCCGTACAGCGCAAAGCGGCCCTTGCCGCTGTTCTTGTCCTTCGTGTCACCGATCACGAAGGCGGAGATGAAGTCGTATTTGAGAGGTGTATTGGTCGAGATATTGCGATCTTGGTTGTTCTCCCAACCGGCATAGAGACCGTTCTCGAGATCCGCCTCGACCCACGGACCACCGTTGACGCCCGTGCCCCACACGACGCCGAGCCCCAGGTAGACGGCTTCCATCGTGCCGTTACCGTCGTCGTGCGCGTCGGTTTCGGCGTTGCCGTAGTCGAAGCAACAACCGTTCACTAGGTCGGTCTGCCCGGACACCATGTACTCGGTCTCTGGGGCATCACCGGTCGCGGTGCCGTTCCCCTTCAGCTCGCGATAGCCGATGCCGGGGGTGATCAGGATGCCGTAGACGGAGTGGCCCGTGAGCGTCGTCTTGAGCGCCGTGGCGCTCGCCGGCAGATCGGCAGTGTTTTTGGCACCGCCCGCGGTCGCTGGCTTGAGATCATTCTTCTTTGGAGTTTGATCGTAGATGACCGAAATGGTGCAAGTGCCGCCCGCACAGAAGGTGTCTTGAGTGGCCGAGTCGGCATAGCCGTTGACCAAAGCGATGTCCTTGGTCGTCCCACTCGAGCACGAATTCGCGCCGGCCACGGCGGAGCCCTTGCAGACTTGGTAGAGCGGTCCGGCATAGCCGGTATAGAGCAGGCGCGTGGTGCTGTGTGCCGCAACACAGGGGTTGCCCGCGGCCGCAAGGACATCACACACCGTGCTGGCGGGAGGCGTGCCGCCACCGCACGCGCCGTTGCTGCACGTCTGCCCGCTGGCGCAGGCCTTGCCACACGTGCCGCAGTTGGCAGTGTCGGTCATCAGGTTCGTGCAGGTGCCGGTGCAACTGGTCTGCCCCGAGCCACACGCGCAAGCGCCGCCGGCGCAGCTCTGCCCCGTGGCGCAAGCCTTGCCGCACATGCCGCAGTTGGCCGCGCTACTCATTAGATCCACGCACGCGCCGGAGCACGCGGTCGTGCTGCCGCTGCACGTCGCTGTGCACGCGCCGCTCGAGCAAACCAGGCCTGTCCCGCAGGTTTTAGCGCAACCCCCACAATTAGCGGGATCCGAATTGATGTCGACGCACGCCGTGCTTCCGGCGCATTGGATGGTGCCCGCGGCGCAGGTGCACGTGCTGCTCTGGCAGGATTGCCCGGTCCCGCAAGCGTGCCCACAGGTTCCGCAATTGGTGCTGTCGCTCGCGGTGTCGACACACGCGCCGCTGCAGCTCAGCATACTGCCCGAGCAAGAGGAGGAGCCACCAGCGACGGAAGAGCTGCCACTCGAGCCATTCCCGGAGCCGCTGCTACTGATCGTGCCGTCCCCGGAGCCGCCACTGCTGCTACCGCTGGCTGCGGTATCTCCAGAGCCGCCACTGCTCGTGATCCCATCAGGGGTCGGGGTCGATGAAAAGGATCCGCACGAAGCGAGGATGACGCCCAGTGACACGACGAGCGACACTGATGCGAGATTTCGAAGCTTCTTCATGGCGACATCTCCAATCGTAAAAGGCCCTCGATATGGGCTTGAGCTAAAAGGTGCTGGCCGCCCAGCGCGGCTATCGTGGAGTCGAGCAGGCCGTATTCAGAGGGCCTGCACAGCAGTGGCTTCGATTGCGAGTCCCCGTTTGTGGCGCGCAAAAAAATCGGCGAAACCTTGAACGTCTCGCGCGTTCGGCTCGATGGGTTTGCCAATGCTCTTGGCGATCCGCGCGTCGAGATAGTCCGGCAGCGACTGCTGCGCGTCAGAGCGCAGTAGATAGGCAGCGAGCACGGCCATGCCCCAGGCGCCGCCTTCACCGGCGGTCGCGGGGATACTGACCGGGACGTTGAGCGCCGCGGCCATCATGCGTTGACCGGTATCACCGCCCTTGAAGAAGCCGCCATGACCGCGAATCTCCTCGATGACCACGCCCTCTTCCTCGGTGAGGATGTTCATGCCGGTGCGCAGGGCGCACAGCGACGCGAAGGACATGGCCCGCATGAAGTTCTCAAGGGTGAAGTTGCTACTTTCCTTGCGTGCGAATAGCGGGCGGCCTTCATTGAAGCCCGTCATGTGCTCGCCCGACACGTAATTGATGCTGAGCAGCCCGCCCGCATCCGGATCTCCCTGCAGCGCGAGGGGCAGGAGCT
>DATHOI010000076.1:0-7114 GCA_035485095.1 Polyangiaceae bacterium
GCCTTTGGTCTGGTGCAGGTTCCCACGATGCTGCCGCGCATGATCCGCGTGCCGGTCGAAGGCACACGCCGCGCATTCGTGGCCTTGGAAGACCTGATTTTCCGGCACACGCGCCTGATCTTTCCGCAGATGCGCATCACCGGCGCGTACGCTTTCCGCGTCACCCGCAACTTCGACATCGAGATCGATGACGAAGACGCCGACGACCTATTGCTGACGCTGCAAAACGAGCTGCGGCGGCGTGAGCGTGGGCACGCGGTGCGTCTAGAGGTCAGCGGCGAAGCGCCTTCGGACTCGCTGCATTGGCTGTGTCGCGAGCTCGACATCGACCCTCAACGCGACGTGTATACGCTCGGCGGCGCCTTGTTCCTCGGCGACATGACCGAGCTCACGGCGAACGACGACCGTCGCGATCTGCGCGACGAGCCCTTCACTCCGCAATATGTGCCGCCACTACGCGACGCGGACGACTTTTTCTCCACGATCCAGGAGCGCGACGTGCTCTTGCATCACCCGTACGAGTCGTTCGAGGCGGTGATCGATTTCCTGTCACAAGCGGCGGAAGATCCGCGTGTCTTGGCCATCAAGCAGACGTTGTACCGCACGGGTGGTGAGTCGCCGCTCGTGAAGGCATTGCAACGCGCCGCTGAGCTCGGCAAGCAGGTGACGGCGTTGGTCGAGCTCAAGGCGCGCTTCGACGAAGAGAGCAACATTCAATGGGCTCGAGCGCTCGAGCGCTCGGGCGTCAATGTGATGTATGGCCTGCTCGGCTTCAAGACTCACGCCAAGGTCTTGATGGTGATCCGCAAGGAGCGCACGGGCCTCCGGCGCTACGTGCATTTGGCGACGGGGAACTACAATCAGCAAACCGCGCGTTTGTACGAAGATCTCTCACTATTTACCGCGCGCGAGGACATCGGTGAGGACGCGACCGCCTTCTTCAACATGCTGACGGGCTACAGCGCGCCGCTGCGTTGGAATCGGTTGATTGTGTCACCGCTCGGGTTGCACGAGTCCGTGCTCGGCCTCATCGCGAGGGAAGCGGAGCACGCGCGCAACGGCCGGCCCGCTCAAATCGTAGCCAAGATGAACTCGTTGGTGGACGCAGACGTGATCGCCGGTCTGTATGCGGCTTCTCAATCGGGCGTGGAGATCGATCTGCTCGTGCGCGGCATCTGTTGTTTACGCCCCGGGATTGCGGGCGTCAGCGAGCGGATTCGCGTCCACACCGTGATCGACCGGTTCCTCGAGCATGCGCGGATCTTTCATTTCAAAAACGGCGGGCAAGACGAGGTGTTTTGCTCGAGCGCCGACTGGATGCCACGTAACTTCCGCCGCCGCGTGGAGGTGATGTTCCCAATTCTCGACGAGACGCTGAAGAAACGCGTGATCGAGGAGGTCCTCAACACGATGCGTTCTGATACCGCCAAGGGCTGGTTGCTCGGGTCGAACGCGGTATACCAACGGATTCAGGTCGAAGGGCAAAGCATCCGTAGCCAAGCGCGCTTCATGGAGCTTGCGCGTGAACGCGCCCGCGAGAGCGAGGCGCTGCTCGGCCTGCAATCCAAGCCGCTGACGCTGGCGACGCCGCGAGCCCTCGACAAACTCAGGCGGCGCGCCGGCAAGAAGCGCAAACGCAAGCCACGTGAGGACTGAGCGCTCGAACGCCCGAGCCTAGTTGGTCGAAGGCGTGAGAGTGATGGGATCGGAGGGTGAGCCCTGGTGCAACGCGCCGTCACCGACCCAAAAGTAGTAGGGGGTGGCGCATGCCCCGTCCAGATTCGCGGCGACGCTCACCGCTGCACCGGGAGCAGTGTCGAAGGTGAAGCCGTCAATCTCAGTGGTGGTGTAGGCGTTCAACTGATAGCCGTCCGGCGCCACGCTGGTGACGCTGTCGTTGCCCTGCAACCCTTCGCCGACGACGTTCATGATCGTCTGGCCGGCGTCCGAAGTCTCCAGAGTCACTGTCACCTGCCACTGGCACGCTAAGTTGCTGAGCGTCGTGTCGCAGCTCACGCGCACATGATAGTGCCCACCCGTTGCGTACTCGATGAAGACGCCCGCGCCCTGACCGGCATCGACATCGATTTGTTGATCGGTGTCGATCGCGGCCTGCGTTGGAGTGCCGCACGAATAATACGAGGCTTGGGGGCCGCCGTCGCCGCCCGTTTGGTTGCCATACAGCACGCGATTCGCATCGCCATTGTCGTAAGTGCAGGCGGCAGCCAGAAACGCAAACGGGATACCCAACACGAAAGCTCTAAGCTTCATCAGCGCCTCGAGTGAGAAGAGTGGACAGAAGGGGCAGAGTAAGACCGGGCTGGAGCCGAGTAAGACCTGGCGGGAGCCGAGTAGTGCGAGGTAGCGCCAGAATAGTAGTGCGTCGAGGGCGCCGAGTAGGGACGCGCGGGGGCGGTCGGAGGAGCATAGTAGGCGTGCGGCGCGGTGCTCGGCTCCGAATAGCGGCGCTGCGGCACGGCGCGATCGTAGTTCGAGGGCTGTGAGTAGCTGGGGCTCACGTTGCCGTAGCTCGACGGCCGCGAGTAGCTGCTCGGGTTCGAATACGTGCGGCCAGTGCCGTACGTTGACGCGCTGGAGCTGGAGAAGCGCTGCCCGCCGTAGCTGGACTCCCCGCGTACGTAAGGATTGCCCCGCGGCGACGCAGACCCGTTGCCTCGCGCACTAAACGAGCCGCCGCCGACGCGACTAGCAGGCGCGGCCGACGCTGGAACGTGCGCGCTCTGCAGGCTCGGACCGTGCGGCGGCGCAGAGTTCGCGGGCAGCACGCGCGGCGTGGCCGCGATGTGAGCGCCAGCTGAAGCCGCTGAATAATTGCGGGTGTGGCTCGCGATGTCGTGAATCACGTAACGGTCATGCACGATGTACGAATGAACGTTGTACGAAAATGCGTAGCCACTCGGACAAAAAACATACGGCGCGGGCGGGTAAAAGCCCAGTGCAACCGCTGACCCTCCATACCAGCCCCACGCCGGCGGCATGGGAGCCCAGCCGATGTAGCCGTAGTCGTCCGTCGGCACGCGCCAATCGACCCAAGCGTTCGCGTAGCGACGCCCGGCAACCCACGCCCAACCGGTGCCGGGCACCCAAACCCAGCGCCCATAGTGAAACACGACGCCGCCGAACGGGTAGTCGCTTTGCCAAGTCCAGTCGTTGTCAGGGGTGAGCGCCCAGTGGCCAGAGCTGACATAGGGCGCGAAGTCCTCACCCACTGCGTCAGCGCTCGGCACCCACACAGTGCCGTACTTTTGATCGGTCACCCATGTCCCATATGGGTCCAAGGTGGGGCGAAATTCCGTCAGGGCGCTGGGATCGGTTTCCGGAGCGTTATCCGGCGGCGCTTGAGCGGCGGAAGGCGGCGCTTGGCCACCGGGCGTTTGTGGCGACACCGGTTGCACACCGGGAGGACCATAGGTCGGCTCTTGCAGAGGTGCGTCATCATCCGGAGCGGCCGGAGCGGCCGGAGCAGGCGGGGCGGAAGGCGCCGAGCTGTCGAACCAGTCGCTGTCCGCTTGTTGCGCGAACGCGGATCGACTGGGCACCGCGATAGCCAAACCAAGCCCAATAGCAAACTGCGCGACGCGCCTGTGCATGCTGCAGATCATGCGTCTTCCTCCCGGGTCAAGCAACCCGCATGCCGAGCGCGGGCGCCCTGAACGGCCGGGAGGGAAGCGATTTCGCGGATGTCGACATGGACACGATTCGGCACGACGGTGAGACGGATTGCCCGGCCCCGGCATTCCAAATGAATATCTCCAATAACAGCGGCACATTCGGCTATTTCGCGCTTGCGGTAGTATTCGGCGCCGCATGCTCCCGTTCGACGACGCGCTCCGCCTGATCCTCGAATCCGCCCCGGCCATGGGCGGCGAGCGTATTGCGCTAGGCCAGGGCGCAGGCCGCGTCCTGGCTGAAGAGTTGATCGCACACACACCGCTGCCAACTTTTGATTACAGCGCGATGGACGGCTACGCCGTCGCGAGCCACGCCTTTCAGAGCGATGGGCCTTGGATGTTACCGGTTCGCGGTGAGAGTCGCGCTGGCGCACTCGCGCCCGACCTCACGCCGAACAGCGTGTGTCGAATTTTTACCGGCGCTCCGATTCCGAACGGCGCGGACGCGGTCGTCATGCAAGAGGACGTCACGCGCGACCGCGACAGCGCGCGCTTCACGCTACGCCCGGTGCTCGGCGCTCACATTCGACGACGCGGCGAGGACTTGGCGGAAGGGACGAGCGCGCTCGCACGCGGCACGCGCCTCAACGCGTTCCAGCTCGGGCTTGCTGCAGCGCTCGATCGCAGCGAGCTCCTGGTCGCGCGCCGACCGCGCGTCACGATCTTGTGCACGGGCGAAGAGCTGCGCGCGCCGGGCTCACCGGCCACGCCCGGAAGCATCCCTGATTCCAACGGACCGAGCTTGGCCGCATTGGTCACGAGCGCCGGCGGCATCGCCGAGCTCGCACCGCGCACCGGCGACACGTTGGATGCCACAGAGCAGGCCATTCGCGCAGCACTGCGCGGATCCGATCTGCTGCTCACGGTCGGTGGTGTGAGCGTCGGTGAGCATGATCTCGTGCGCGAAGCGCTGGCGCGCGCGGGCGCACAGCTCGAATTTTGGAAGGTCCAAATTAGGCCCGGCAAGCCGCTGGCATTCGGGCGCTTCGGAGAGACACGGATCCTGGGGTTGCCGGGCAACCCGGTGTCCGCGCAACTCACCTTTGCGCTGTTCGGTATGCCGCTCTTGCGCGCCATGCAAGGCGACCGACAGCCGACACCGCCGCGAGGGCACGCGCGCTTGCACAGCGAGCTACGACAAAAACCGGGGCGTACTGGTTTTTATCGCGCTGTCTTGGACGGGGACCGAGCGATTACGGCCCCCAATCAGGCCTCCGGCTCGGCAGCGAGCTTGGCCTACGCCGATGCGCTGCTGATCGTGCCCGCGGACTCTGCGGGCTTCGCGGCGGGAGACAGCGTCGAAATGATCCGTCTGGCCGAGCTGTGACGGACCTGATCATCGGCATCTTCGTGGGCGGCGCCGGCAAGCGCATGGGCGGCGTGGCCAAGGGCTCACTCAAGACGCCGGCCGGCGACGAGACGCTGCTGACACGGCTACTCCGAATCTGCGCCGACAGCGCGCCCGAGGCGGTCGTTTATTTGGTCGGACAAGCACCGTCGTACGCGACGCTCGGGCTCACTCAGCTCGCGGACGAACCGCGTGAAGTGGGTCCCATCGGCGGCCTGCGCAGTCTCCTGCGGCAGGCGCAGGCAGACGGAGCGCGGCGCGCGCTCGCGTTGGCCTGCGATCTGCCATTCATCGACCAAACCATGATTCGATTGCTCAGCGCGCCGCTCGATAGCGCGGCGCGTGTGCCCGTCGTGGCCGGGCGTTTTCAGCCGCTCGCTGCGACTTATGCGCCAATTCCCGGACTGGCTGCGATAGACCGCGCGCTCGCCGCGAACCAGCACGCGCTGATGAGAGTGCTCGCGGAGTTAGGCACGGATACGGAGCGCTTCGAGGTCGACGGCCAGCACGCGCACGCGTTTCGCGATTGGGATACTCCGGACGACATCGCGCGCTGACTACTGCTCTTGGCCGCCGTGCCCGTGATGCGAGTCGTGAGTGTCGCGCGAGTCGCCGTCGTGCGCGCAGCGTGCATCTTCCCAACCCACCCAGTAGGGTCCGCTCGGGCCATGTTCTCGCTTCCAGATCGGGACTCGCGCCTTGATGCGATCGATCAAGAGACGACATGCTTCGAACGCCTCGCCGCGGTGCGGCGCGCTGGCCGCGCACGCGACCGCGACCTCACCCACCTCGAGCGCGCCGACGCGATGCAGTACCGCGAGCTCGACACCCGGGATTTCTGCAGTGATTTCTGCGCCAATCCGGGCCATTTCCTTGGTCGCCATCGACGCATACGCCTGATACTCGAGCAGGGTCACTGCGTGCCCCGCGTTGTCACTGCGCACCGTGCCCACGAACACGGAAATGCCGCCCGCCTCGGGGCGAGTCACCGCCGCGATGACCTCCGCGACGGACAGCTCGCGCTCTCGGATCTCGAACAAGCTCATCGCGAGAAGTCTCCCGTGCGCCCGCCGCTCTTGGAGACCAGGCGCGTGGGGCCAATTTCCATCGCGCGATCGATGCCTTTCAACATGTCGTAGACCGTGAGCGCCGCGACCGATACGGCGGTCAGCGCCTCCATCTCGACGCCGGTGCGATCGAACGCCTCGACGGACGCTCGCACCGAGATCGCGTTCAGCGTCGCGTCGAGCTCGAGCGAAAGCGCGAGCTTGGTCAACGCGAGCGGATGACACAGCGGGATCAGCTCCGCGGTGCGTTTTGCCGCCATGATCCCGGCGAGCCGCGCGGTGCCCAACACGTCGCCCTTGGGCACGCTTTGGCTTTGCACTCGCGCGAAGGCCTCGTGACTCATGGTCACGCGTGTTTCTGCGACCGCGTGCCGCAACGACGCCGATTTCTGCGAGACGTCCACCATGCGCGCGCCGCCGTCTGGCGCTAGATGCGTCGAGATTGCGCTGTGTCCGACGATCTCGGCGTAGGCGGCGGCCAGGCGATCGGGCTTGCCGCGACTGGCTACCTTGGACAGCGCGTAACGGTCCAGCGGAGACAGAGCGACCCAAACCGCCTCCGAGATCGGGCCCAAGGCGCCGTATGCCGCGCGCAAATCCTCGGGCACGCCATCAATGCCCGGGTCCGGGGTTGGTGCGATGCGGGGGACCGAATGCGCAGCGAACGCGCGTTCAACGAGCGCTACGTCCAGCGCGCGAGCCGCGCCGTGCTCGGCGATTTCGCGGCGCAATTCGAGCGGCAGAGCGCGCCACGCCTCGAGTGAAGGCTTGAAGCCGGCCGCGTCGAGCGCGCGACGCGCGGCGAGCGGCACCAGCTCGAGTGTGGCATCCACGCCATCGAAGGAATAGAGCTTCACGCCTGTAGAATAGCAGAGCGCTCGGCGGCCTCGGCGTTGTTTCGAGCACGGCTCGCGCGAGGGCCCCACAATGCTAGACAGGGAGCGTGGATCTCGAGAGCCCTCCCGAGCTCGCCGACCAGCTCGGCCGACCGCTCACCGATTTGCGGG
>DATHOI010000077.1:0-8349 GCA_035485095.1 Polyangiaceae bacterium
GCCGTCGGGCGTGAAGGCGACGGCGTGCGGGCCAGAGACCACGTCACCGAACGAGCCGTTGACACCCGGAACGTCCTGCGCGTCGCTGGACAAGGTTTGCTCGTAACTGCCATCCGTGTGGACGAGTGAGAGCGCCGGGAACGCCGTGGATTCGAAGTCCAACGCGGGCTGCGCGGTGTCGGTTCCGAGCAGTACGTGCGCGACCCAGAGCTCATTCGTGCCGGGGCGCAAGGCCAGATCATACAAGCCTCGAACCTGACCGTGAGCGAGCCGGCGATCAGTGCGCGGCGCAGTGTCCGGGATCAGCCACGGTGTTTTGGCGGTCATTTGAGTCGGATCGATCGCGGTCACCCCGGGGCCCATGAAGCCGGTCACCAGTAGCGAACCGTCCGCGGACCAGCCGAGCGCCCAGGGCTCGTTCGAGACCTGAGCCGTCGCTGTGACCTGCAGGCTCGTGGCGTCGACTCGCACGACGCTCGAATCTTGCGAACAAGCCACGAAAACCGAGGAACCGTCGGGCGAGACCAACACGCCAATCGGCTCACTGCCGACCGGCACGCTCTGTCGAACCGCACCCGACGCCACGTCGATCACGTGCAGCGCGCCGGAGCGTTCACCCGTGACGTATAAGGTGCGCCCGTCTGGCGACAGCGAAAGCGCGCGCGGCATCACGGTCGGCGCAAAGCTCCCCGAATCCGGATCCGGCGCAGGATGAGCGGGCGCGAGCAGCACCTCGTTCAACAAGGTGCGCTGCGCGACATCGAGCACGGAGATCGAATCGGCTTCCGGATTGGCCACGAACAGTTGCGTGCCGTCCGGACTGAGTGCCAGCGACGACGAGTGCACGCCAGCAGCTGCTGATGCGTTGCTAGCGCCCGTCCCGTGATCGTCATGCGAGCTGCCACAGGCCAAAAGGCACAGCGCGACTGACAGCGACACCGATACCGATACCGAGGTTCTTGATCGAAAAATCACGTTCATTTCCGGGTGATTTGAAATGTTACGGAATCGGCGAGCGCGGCCGGCAGCTGCGCGTCGTCGATCTCGGGAACACAGTCGTGCTCGCGGTCCGAGGTGGGGGTGCGCGTTTGGCCGGAATCGACGTCGAGGTGCTCTTCGAGACTACCCGTTTCACCGGTGAGCGTGCGTTCGGCCATTTGCAAGCCACCCAGGGGTAACCCCGCCTGTACGTTCACGCATTCGTCAGGCCAATCCACCAGCTGGTTTTGGTTGCGATCATCCCAACCGTTGAGCACCAATTTGTTCAAGCGCGACACGCGCTCCTCGAGTAACGGTTCGAGCGCCTCGCCACCCGGGCGCGTCGCGACGAGCTCGTAGACGTCCCGCAGCGCGCTTTGCAAGAGAGCAAACCGGAGCGGCGTGTACTCGACGCTGCTCGCGGGCGCGGGCGCCTCAGTGTAGACACGCGCATCTTCGTTGTAGAAAACCGATTGCATGCGGCTAAACACGGCCAGCGCTCGGTCGTGATAGCGCACGTCACCCGTCGCCAGATAGGCCGCAAATAAGCCGCGCACCGCCGCGGTGTGCGAGTCGAGCAGGTCCTGACTGTCGACGGGCGCCGCTTTGCTGACGTCCCAGCCGTCCCAGGCCTGCCCAGCACTGGTCGTGAGGTGGTTCAGGAGCAGGTCCGCCTCAGCGGCGAGCATGGCTTGAACACGCTGGCTGAACGTTGCCGCGCCGCCCGGGGGAGTGATGGGCAACGCATCGAGCGGAGTATTTGCAACGGCCGTGTCCGTGGTGTTGTTCGAGTACAGCTCGAGCTGAGAGCTGAGCGAGCGGAGCGCGGTCCGCAAACCGAGGATGGTGTACGCAACGGACGTCGTGGACGCAGTCGTGCCGCGCGTGGGAGTGCTTCCGCTCATCGTGACATCATCGACGAGGAACGTCGACGCAGGGTCGGTGTGCAGGCGATCGATGTTGATCAGCGCGACGCGCAGCATACCGAGCGCGCGGTCGTGCAAAGTCGACTCACCGTCGGCCTTCTGATTGTCGGCCGGGAACGGATCGCCGTCGAAGTAGGCCAGCGCGGGTTGCGATCCACCAACGTCGGCGTTGTTCGTGTCAGTGAGCGCGTAGAACTCGGAGAAACCGAGCACTAGCCCGATTTGATCGAGCAAGTTGCTGTCGGCGGACGCGAGCGCGTAGCTCGGACTCGGAAACCCGCTAGAGTCGTCGGTTTCGGTAACCGACACCGCAGCGGGAAACCAGGTCAGCGGTGTGGTGTAGTCGTAGGCCAATGCGTCGTTCAGCGAGGCGAAGCCGGTCAGCGTTTGCCCGTCCGTGGTAGCGAGGTGCAGGAGCCAATCTTCAGCGCGGTTCTCGACTTCCTCGATGAACATCTGCGCCTGAAAGCCTTCGATGTCGCTCGAGCCCAGGAACGTGCCGACCGCGGTGGGCGCGTTCGAATCATCCGCGCCGACAATCTGATTGCCCGGCGAGCCGACGTTGCTCAAATCGCTAGCGGCGACGGTGCTCACCGCAGTTTCTGTCGAGTCGTGCATGACCTGCAGGTAGTTCAAGACCCACAGGCCGTACTTCCAAGCGCTGAAACCATCGGCACCGGGCGAAACGACCGGCTCGATTTGCGTCGCGCGGGCAGCCAAATGCAGGCTCGTCGCATCGCACTCATAGTCGGCGCAGCCGAGCGCACCCATGCCACCTGGGTCGTCATCGGAGCTGATGGCGCAGGCGAGCGCGATGCTGCTCGTCGGCTTGACCGCTGGATCGAAGCTGCGAAAAACGTGCGTCGTGGGCCAAATTCCGGGCCAGCCGAGCGGATTTTCGGCGGCGGTGCCAGCGCCGCTCGGGTTGGTGTCGCCGCTGCGCTCGTTGTTCGACGGAAACGTGCCGGCTGGGAAAACGAAGCGATTTAGCGCGTTACTTCCGGCCGCGAAGTGTTGAACCTGGGCAGCCATTAGCGCCGTGGCGGCAGCGCCGGTCAGTCCCGTCGGATTGACCAGCGGCGCGTAGAGCAATGACGTGCCTGCCCCCGATTCGAGCGCGACGCTGTTCATCGGTTGCTTCGAATACTCGTACGATTCGACGCCCGTGGAGAACCCGGCCAGATCAATCCACGGCCCAGACGCTCCGGGCGACGTGTCGAAATAGATATCCGTTGGCAAATGATCGCGACTGTACGCGCCGAGATCGCGGCCCATGGCCTCTGCGAAGGGCTCTCCGGAGATCTGCATCTCGCCGGCAGCCAAGAAATGTTCCCGCGTGACGAAGCGTGTGCTGCCCACCGTCGCGGTCAGCGTGGCGTGCTGAATGTCGGGGCCTGCGTCTTGAAGTGGCGAAGCCGCCTGCGTGGAGGACTTGCTGGAGCAACCGGCGGCGAAAGCAAGCACGAGCCCCGCAACGAGTCGGGCGCGGCCGAGGCTGGGCAACGGATCAAGCATCTATCGACCTCTAGGAACGGTATTGAAAGCGGTACCGAAAACGATATTGAAAACGATATTCAAATTCGATAACGTGTTTCCCACGCGCTCAGATCGCTGTCAAGCAGGCAAGCCCGCATGAAATCACCAATCCGCCGGAGCTGGAAAATGAACTTGAAAATCAAATTCATTTTTGTTAGGCCGTCGCTGCTCCATCGCGAGCCCGGCGCCAAATGAACTCCCCCATCAAACCCTCGTCGGCGCAGCTCACCCTGCGCGCTCTCGCTCGAAGAGGAGAGGTCGCGGCGGTCACGTTGGGCTTGGCCTGCTTGCTGCTCGGCTGTGACAACAACACTGACGCGCCGGAGGTGAGCTATGGCGCGCTGCTCGGCAACTTGACCGACCAGGTCATCGTACCCGAGCACCAGCAGTTTGCGATGCAGGCGGATGCGCTCGTCACGGCGGTGCAAGCGCTGCAAGCAGCGCCCAGCACCGACTCGCTCTCAAGCGCGCAAACAGCGTGGCGCGCCGCACGCTCGAGTTGGCGACTGCTCGACGCACTGCACTTTGGACCCGTCATCACACTCGCCACCACGGACCGGATCGACGTATCGCCCGCCGATCCAACCGCCATCGAAGCCATCATCAGCGGAACCGGGAACGTCGACGACGCTGCGGTCGGCAAAGCCAGCGCGCAGGCCAAGGGCTTTTTGGCCCTCGAATATCTGCTCTTTTCGGCCGATCCCTCGATGCCTGCGCCAGTCCTCGCGACAGATGGCTTGGCCACACGGCGCCTCTCGTTCGCTCACTCCCTGGCCGACGATCTCGCCCAGGCCGCGCACCTGCTCGACAATTCCTGGGAACCGACGGGCGGCAACTACGCGAACGCACTGAAGAGCGCGGGCAGCGGAAGCACGCGCTACACCACCCAGCGCGCCGCGGTCGATGATTTGGTGAACGGGGTCTCATATGCCCTCGAATTGGTGGTCGGCGTCCGCTTAGCGGTGCCATTGGGGCGCAAATCGGGCGGCACCCCCGACCCGACTCTCGACCCAACGACGCGCAGCGACAGCGCAGTCGCGGACATGACCGCGTCGCTCGACGGAGTCGGTGCGGTGTACGCGCCACCGGGCTTGTCGAACAACGTGCGCAATGCGAGCGCGTCCGTCGATCAGGAGATGACCCAGGATCTGAGTGCTGCTGAAGCAGCAATCAGCGCGATTCCAGCTCCTTTTGCTAGTGCCGTCGCTAACGACAGCACGAGCGGTATCGTGACGAGCGCCTACGGCGTCGCGAAAACGCTGAATGATCTTTGGAACACGGACATCACGAGTGCGCTGGGCGCGACGCTCAAGCCCAGCGACCCCGACGGTGACTGACGTAGTCAGTCTGTCGTCGAGGCGCAGGCTCACTCACGTGGTACTCAGAGCGCGCTGGACAATGCCCTGCGCCGTTGCATGCGCGTGCCTGGGAACGGCGAGCGTCGCACGCGCTCAAGCCAATCCGCCCTTGCCGACGACAGAAGCCCCGGTCGTCGACAGCACGCCGTCAGTGCCAGCCGCGCCACCGGAAACGAACACTCCTGCGCCCGCAAGCGACACCAACGCGCCGCCCGCGAGCGAAGCGTCGTCCGCGAGCTCTAGCGCTTCGGCGACGGAGATCGTCGTTCAGGGCAACAAGATTGAAGCGCTGAAGCGCGCGTCCGGCTCAGGCACGAGCATCGGCGAACGCGAGATTCGGAACGCGCAACCCGAGAGCAGCTCCGAACTGCTCCGGCGTGTCCCCGGCGTGCAGGTGCGTCAAGAAGACCCGATGGGCCTGCGCTTGAACCTGGGCGTGCGCGGCCTGAGCCCAATTCGCAGCCGTTTGATCTTGATGGAAGAAGACGGCATTCCCGTGGTGGTGAGCCCCTACGGGGAGCCGGAGCTTTACTACACCACTGCTGTCGAGCGCGTGCAGCGCTTGGACGTGATCAAGGGCAGTGACGTGCTCGAGTACGGGCCGCAGACCGTCGGCGCAGTGATCGAGCTGCACACCTGGAATCCGACGGAACACCCCTCGTGGTACTTGTCCGATCAGGTCGGCTCTCGGGGCTTCGGTGAGGTCATCGGTCGCTACTCGAACACGACCAATGACATTGGCTACGTCGCGCAAGTCATGCGCAAGAGCGGCGACGGCTACCGCGACATGGGATTCTACGCGACCGACGCGTTCGGAAAAATGGTCGTGCCTACCGGTTCGTCGGGAACCTTGACGCTCAAGCTCGGCTTTCACGACGAACTGGCGCACACCACGTTCACCGGTTTGACGGATCTCTTATACCGTCAAGACCCACGGCAAGACACGCTCACCCCGAACGACTACTTGGCGATCCGTCGCTACGAGGTCGGGCTCAGCCACGAGCAGCAATTGGGTCAGCGCACAGCGCTGCACAGCGCGCTTTTTGGCTATGAAATGAGCCTCGGACAGCGGCTGCAAGATTTCGATCGCGGCCCCAAGCCGAACATCTATCAGCGCATCGTCGACCCGTCCGCGCTGTTCTTGCGCAACACGTCGTCTCTCCGCGATCGCGCGTACTACGTCGCGGGTGCGTCGAGTGAGCTCGAACATCACATCACATCCGGCACGATCGAACAGCGCATCACCGTGGGAGCGCGCGCCATGGCGGACGTCGCGCGCCGCAAGTTGTCGATGGGCGCGTCACCGACGGCGGACAGCGGCCAGCCGCTAACCGACAACACGACGCAGATCATTGGCCTCTCGGGGTGGGCTCAGGATCAGATCGCGTTTGGCCACACTCTGCTCATCACGCCCGCGGTGCGCATCGAACACTCGAGCTCGTTCGAGACCTTGCACCTGACCGACAACGACCCACCGACTCCCCCCCAAGCCGCCGACCTGCACGCCTCGGCCCAATCGAACGGCCTCACGCCGGGCGTCGGTGTCATCTTGGGTAGCCCCAAGCTCAACGCTTTCAGTGATGTCTACCGCGGCTACTCCGCGCCGCAGCTCAGCCAAGCGATCACCCCCGACGGACAGGACGCGCATTTACCAGCGGAAACGAGCGTCAATTTCGAGATCGGGGCGCGCGGGCGCTTGGGCACCTGGCTACGCGCCGAGGCGGATGGCTTCTTCATCGACTTCGGCAACCAGCTCATCTCCAATAATCCGCTGAGTGGCAATACCTCGGAGCTCATTGCGGGTGGACCTACACACCACCTCGGCGCAGAGGCCACGGCTACGCTACGCGTCGGCAAGGCCCTCGAGCTACCGCTCGACATCGACCTCGGCGCGCAATACGCGTACGTGCGAGCGCGTTTCGCGGGCGGCACCTACGACGGACACACCGTGCCATACTCGCCAGCAAACACCGCCACGTTGACGTTGGACGCCGCGCTGCCGGTCGGCCTCTCGGCACAAGCATCGCTCTCGTACATCGGCGATCAGTACTCGGACGAGCAGAACAGCGTCATCCCCGGGCCGACCGGGCTCGACGGGATCATCGATGCCTACACGGTGATCGACGTGGGCGCGCGCTACCGCTACGCACCGAGCGGCGTGAGCTTCGGCGTCAGCGTGAAGAGCTTGCTGAACGACGTGTACATCTCCGACCGCTTGCCGAACGGCATCTTCACGGCTGGTTTCCGGCAAATTTTCGCGACATTTGCCTGGTCTCCGGATAGCGGATGACCTCCACTCTCGACCGCCCGGTCGACGGCGCGTCCGTCGCGCTGTTTCGCGTGCTGTTCGGCGCGCTGATGCTGGTGTCGACGCTACGTTTCTTCGCGCATGGCTGGATCGCCGAATACTACGTCGCACCCAAGTACTTTTTTCACTATTGGGGTTTTGGTTGGGTGCGACCTTGGCCCGGCGCAGGCATGTCCGTTCACTACCTGCTGATAGCCTTGGCAGCGGGCTTCATCACCCTCGGGGTTTACTACCGCGTCGCAGCGATCGCGTTCACGGTCGCCTTTGGTTACGCTCACTTCTGCGACAAAGCGAACTACCTGAATCACTATTACCTGGCGACGCTGCTCGGCCTGCTGTTCGCCGTGTTGCCGTTGGATCGCGAGTATTCCGTGCGCGTGTGGCGGAGGCCGGCCGAGCGCCGTGGGCAAGTGCGCGCCTGGGTGCTGTATCTGCTGCGCTTTCAGATCGGTGTCGTGTACGTCTTCGGCGGCATCGCGAAATTGAATGGGGATTGGCTGATGCACGGCGAGCCGTTGCGCATCTGGCTTTCGGCCAACGCCGAGCTGCCGGGGTTCGGTCATTTCGTGTCCAGGCCTTGGTTTGGGCTGGTTTTCAGCTGGGCCGGCGCGGCGTTCGATCTCTCAATCGTGCCGCTTCTTTCATTTCGGGCGACCCGCAAGCTCGCTTACGGCGCCGTGCTCGCATTCCACCTGCTCACAGCAGTGCTGTTTCAGATCGGCATGTTTCCGTGGCTCATGATCGCCTGTGCGACGTTGTTCTTCGATCCGTCTTGGCCGCGCGCAGTGTGGCTGCGCTTGCGGGCGCACCCCCTACCCTTGAACCTCGAGATAGCAGGCCGAGCACTGGGCGGGCGAGCCTACGCCGCCGCGGCCTATGTCGCGTTTCAGGTGCTGCTGCCAGTGCGCAGCTTGCTTTACCCGGGCAATACGCTGTGGACCGAGGAGGGCTTTCGCTTCGCCTGGAAAGTCATGCTGATCGAGAAGAGTGGCACGCTCGAGCTCGAAGTGAGAGATCAAACCGGGCATCGCTTCCTCGTTTCACCGAGCGAGTACTTGACGCCGTTTCAAGCGCGCATGGCGAGGACTCAACCGGACATGGTCCTCGAGCTATGCCAAATCGTCGCGCGTGACTTCGAGCGCCGCGGCCATGGCACGGTGAAGGTGTACGCGGATGCTCAAGTTTCCTTCAACGGCCGGCGTCGGCAACGCCTGCTCGATCCGACCGTAAATCTGGCGGCGCA
>DATHOI010000078.1:0-3565 GCA_035485095.1 Polyangiaceae bacterium
CGAGATTTGCGTCTGCTGAAACGCGAGCTCGAAGAAGCGCTGCATTTTGCTCTGATATTCGGGCAGCTGCTGCCAACCGGTGACGAGCCCTTTGAGCGCGGTCGAGTCGGCCACGACGGCACTCACTTCGTCATCCGTGGGTGGCAAACCCACGAGCACGTTCTTCACCTTCGCGACGTACGCAGCGGGGGCCACTGCCTCGAACGGCACGGCTGGTGTCATCGTGCTCGAGGGCGAGCCTTGGTTCTTCACCGATGACGAACAGGCGATGGCGCAGGCGAGCGTCCCAGACGCGACGAGCAGTGCTTGCACGCCCGCGCGACGCCGAGAACGACTCGAGGGACTAAGGATTTGCGACACTGACTGGCTCCTGGCAGCCCCACCGCTTGAAGATGCCGTGTGAAAGGTCGACGTAAAAGGAAAAATCTTCACTTCGGCCGAAAGCCGAAACCGACCAGAAACCGCCGAAATGCGCGCCCTTTTGCCGATCACGGCCTCAGGCAGGAGCTCGATCTTGGGGCGTTTCGCCTCGTTCCGCGGCTCGGCTCTGGTGCCAGCTGGGGGATTCGCATCGGCGACCCTCGTTGTCTGCCAACCGAGCAGCTTCGGAGGCGAGCCTGCGACGGCACAGCGATCGCGTGATCGTGGGGCGAATCTTGCGTAGTCGAAAGCACGCTTTCTGCACACCGAAGCGCAGCGCTCGAGCCACGCCTGCGCGGGAAACGCGCTGAGACGCGCGGTTTCTCACTCTCAGGAGTATTCAAACGCGAAAATGGTAGACGCAGTGGAAGCCCCAGCACACGAGCTGTGGCGGCAAGGATCTTGCTGCTTGGGGTGCTCATCGACTTGAAGGCTGTGCGTCACAAGTCATTTGCACTTGTTCGCGAGCCACGGAGAACACGACATGAACACGCCTCGCGTCTTAACCGTGCTGGGTCTATTGATCGTGGTCGAGAGCGGTTGCTCGAACATCGAGCCGAACCAATCCGCGTCTGCCTCCGGAAGCAGTGGTGCAGCGGGCTACGCTGGAACTGGCCTGGCGGCGGGTGGCAGCAGCGCCGGCAGTTACTCCAGCACCGTGGGCGGCAGCGCCGGTTCTGCGGGCCTTTCGAGCCTCGGGGGCAGCGGCGGCTCAGCTGGCGCGGGCGGCAACTCCGGCGCGGCGGGCAACGCGGGCTCAGGCGGCGCTGGCGGCGTCGACACGACGCAAGCCCCCGCGGGCTGGGACTTGGTTTGGAGCGACGAGTTCAACGGTGCCGTCGGCGACTCGCTCGACAAGACCAAGTGGGCCTACAGCGTGGGTCCGAACGACGCGAACATGGAGCAGGAGTACTACACGGATCGCCCACAGAACTCTGGCTACGACGGTCAAGGCCACTTCCTGATCACGTCCCTGCACGAGAGCTACATGGGTTATCAGTACACCTCGGCGAAGTTCACTACCTCCGGCAAGTACCAAGTCACCTACGGGCGGCTCGAAACGCGGATCAAATTGCCCACTGGCAAGGGACTGTGGCCGGCGTTCTGGAACCTAGGCACGAACATCGGTGATGTCGGTTGGCCCGGCTGCGGCGAGATGGACATCATGGAGACCGTCGGCGATCAGTTGACGATGAATCACGGCAGCCTGCACGGCCCCGGCTACTCGGGAGGCAGTGATCTCACTGGTACCTATACGTTGCCGAATAAGCAGCAATTCGACGGTGATTTTCACGTCTTCGCCGCCGAGTGGGAAGAGAACGTGGTGCGCTTCTATGTCGATGACACGCTGTACGAGACGCGCACTCCAGCTGACGTGCCCGCCGGCAAGAAGTGGGTCTACGACCACGACGTGTTCCTGATTCTGAACGTCGCCGTCGGCGGTACTTGGCCGGGCGACCCCGACAACTCCATCTTCCCGCAGTCGATGGCCATCGACTACGTGCGCGTGTATCAGCGCCCGACTCAATAGCACCGACACACCTACATCAGCTACTCATCGCAACGCGCCGAGTTTTTCGTCAGCGCGGTTATTTTCTCCCCGGCGACCACAGGATCGACCGGCGCGGCGGTGCATTGCCACTTTGCTAGAAAAAGCTGCGCTGTTCCGGACACGACCCGGAGCGCAGATGGCGAACGCGTTCACCCGAGCAAGTCTTACGTCGCGAGTGACTCTGCTCGGTGGGGTCGCACTGAGCTGCGTCGGTTGCTCGAGTCCGAGCAAGCAGAGTACCGGCGTGACCGCGGGGACCAGCGGCAGCACGAGTAGCGTCGGCGGAGCGTCCAGCAGCGCTGGTTCGAGCGGAAGCTCGACCGGGGGCGGAGCAGCACAAACGGGCGGCGCGTCCAGCATTGGCGGCGCGACCAGCCAGACCGACGCAGGCCCCGAACCGGCGTTGGGACCCGCGCCCGATTTCGGCCCGAACGTGCTGATCTTCGATCCGAGCATGTCGATGGCTGCGATCCAAACGCAGCTCGACGGCGTGATCGGAAAGCAGGCGAGCAATCAATTCGGAACGGATCGCTACGCTTACTTTTTCAAACCCGGCGCATACAGCGTCGACGTGAAGCTCGGCTTCTACATGCAAGCGCTCGGGCTCGGCGCCTCACCGGACGACGTGCAAATCACCGGCGGCATGCGTTCGAAGGCTGATTGGTTCGGCGGCAATGCCACGTTGAACTTCTGGCGTGCGGCGGAGAATTTTTCCGTGACTCCGACGACGGATTCGAACATCGAGGTGTGGGCGGTATCGCAGGGTACGGCGCTTCGTCGCGCGCACGTGAAATCCTCGGTCAATCTTTCCGATGGCGGCTATTCGAGCGGCGGCTTCATCGCAGACTCCGCGTTCGACGGCCCGGTGATGTCGGGCACACAGCAACAGTTCTTTTCCCGCAACACGAATTGGACGGGCTGGGGCGGGGGCGTGTGGAACATGGTCTTTTCCGGCATCGACAAACCGCCGCAAGGCGCTTGGCCAACGCTGCCCTACACGGTGATCGCGAAGACGCCGCTGATTCGCGAGAAGCCGTATCTGACCATCGACGGTGCGGGGCACTATTTCGTGATGGTGCCGAGCCTGAAGAGTGACAGCCAAGGCAACGGCTGGGCAACGGCAGGCGCCGCGGACACCGCGATCACGACGGACCAATTCTACGTCGCCAAGCCAACCGACAGCGCCGCGACGATCAACGCCGCGCTCGGCCAAGGCAAGCACTTGCTACTCACCCCCGGGGTTTATCACCTGGAAGAGAGCATCCAGGTCACGCAGCCGAACACCATCGTGTTCGGCTTGGGACTGGCCACCTTGGTGCCGAGCATGGGCAGCGCGGCGTTGACCATTGCGGACGTGGACGGTGTCAAAGTGAGCGGCATCATCATCGACGCGGGCCCGATGAGCTCACAGACTCTGATGGAAGTCGGCCCAACCGGCGCCAGTAGCTCGCACAGTCAAAACCCGAGCTCACTGCACGACATTTCCTGCCGCGTGGGCGGCGCAACGAACGGCACGGCCACGAGCTGCGTCACGATCAACAGCAGCGACGTCATTGGCGACAACCTTTGGATGTGGCGCGCCGATCACGGCGC
>DATHOI010000079.1:0-4401 GCA_035485095.1 Polyangiaceae bacterium
TGAATCTGGATTGAGGACACTAATCGTCCGCGTCGCACACCAGGCGATAGATTTTCTCGCGCGCGACGCCGCGCGCCACGATCCGCTCGGCGCCGACTATCTCCGCGCGCACGAGGGCGTCGAATTGATCGAGCGGCAACGCGCCTCGAATGCGGCGACCGTTCACGAAGAAGGTTGGCGTCGCGTTCACGCCGAGCCGTTCGCCGAGTGCCAGGTCAGCGTTGATGCCCGAGTCGTGCACGCCGCCGCGCGCGGCGCTGAGCAATAACGCGCCATCGAGCCCCGCCTTCCCTGCGAGCTCAGCGAGCGCGTTGTCGTCCACCGCGCCGGCGCGGGCAAAAAGCTCGTCGTGGACCGCCCAGAACCCGACATTCGAGCCCCGCGAGCCGGCCTCTGCCGCGAAATTGGCCAGTAAACGAGCGCTCGTGTGCTGGGACAGCGGGTAGTTCTTCCAAACCAGCCGGAGCGCGCGCGGATAGCGCGCAAGCAGCGTTTTGAGCGTCGGCTCGACCTGCTTACAAAACGGGCACTCGAAATCCGAAAACTCGACCAGCGTCACGAGCGCGTCCGCTGGACCGCGCGTCGGCGAGTCGGACACTGGCGCGCAGACACGCGTCGTGTCCTGGTCTCCGACGCCAATCAGATTGCTGCTCGTACGGGTCACATACAAAGCCTTGGCCGACGCACCAGTCGCCAAAACCCACGCCGCAGAGCGGCGCTCGTCGAGCAGGAGTTGCTCGAGTTCGGCTGGCGTGCGCTCGCCTTCGACGCGCAGCCCGTTCATGAAGGACAGTGGTGTCGAGCGAATCGCAAACTGTCCGGCCAATTCGAGATCCGCCGCGACGACTCGCTCGCCGATGCCGGCCAACTCGGAAAGCGACACACTAGCGAAGCCTGCTGCGTTCAGGATCTCGCTCAAGCGCTCATCGGTCAACGCAGTGTCGTCCTGCGCGATCTTGTGGAGCACGTTGAAAAACGCCGCGGAGCCGCGTTGCTTCGCGAGCCCCGCGAGCACGCGCGCGGCCTGCAGTGCATACGGGTGCTCGCGGAGCGGTCGCTGACGAAACACGATCCGTAAGTCGTCCCCGAAGGTAATTTTAGCGGCTTCCAACGCCCGCCAAGCGTGACGCGTGTGCGGACAATCCAGATCGCCGAACAGCACCCAGGTCAGCGGCGCATTGCGCGTGCCCCAGATCGGCTCGCTCCCTGACACCGGCAATGCTGCCCGAGCTTCCTCTGGAAATGTGCTGGGACCGACACCGGGAGGCACGAGCGGCGCATGGCTGATCGCCGAGCGCGCTGCAGGCTTGTGCTTGGGTGTTGCCGACGAGAGCGGCGCGGGCGGTGGCTCGTCGTCGCTGGGGCCAGGGATCGTGGGTCGCGGAGCCACGGCAGCTGGCGGAGCGTGATGCCTCGACGCGGAGAACGAGCCCAGCGGGCGCTTGTGATGAATCGCAAAGACGAGCGCGCTGGTTACGCCACCGATCATCAACACGAACCCAACGATCACGACGAGCAATGCGAAGATCGTGGCGTTTCTGGACGCTCGCAGCGGCGCCTGCACGGACGGGGCCGGCACCGGCGCTGGCGGCAGCGGACGCTCAACGAGCGGCGGCTCGGGCTCAGTCGGTGCGCTCGGCGGCTCAACTGTGACGGGCGACGCGGACGACGCAGACGACACGGACGACGCAGGCGACACGGACGACGCGGACGACGCGAGCGTCTCGGGGGCGGCCTCTGTTTTCGCTTCGAGCTCAGCGCAGCGTGCAAGCTCCGCCGCGATCTCCCGCACATCGACGGGCCGCAAGCGCGGGTCGGCCGCCGTCGCTCGCGCAAGTACGGCTTCGAGCTGGGGCGAGAGCGTCGGACTCGCTGCCGAAGCCGTCATTTCCGTCGCTTCGGGCGCCGAGAGCAGCTCGCGGAGCACCCTACCCAAGGCATACACATCGCTGTGCGGACTGGGCGGCAGGAGCGCGTTGCGCAGCTCCGGCGCGCGATAGTTCGGTGCCACGAGCTGACTCGCTTCGCCCGCTGCGCCGAAGCGCGTTGCCAACGCGGCGACTCCAAATCCAAACAAGGCGTCGCCAGGGCCGCCGTCAGCGATGAGCTCGGGGCACACGCAACCATGCGCGATGCCTTGGTCGTGAAGCGGACCGAGGGCTGCCGCGACACGCTGCGCCAACGCGGCAACACGCGGCACAGCCCACGGCACGGCGCGCGCCTCCGCAACGCTGCCCGACTCCGGCGCCGCAAAAGCCACGAACGCAAAACCGGCGTCGACTCCCGATGCAATGGGCCGCGCGAGCCCGGGCACGCCCAACGCAAAGCGCACCTGCTTGTCGAGCGCGACTTGGATCTCGGCAGCGCTCGCAGACACAGACAGCAACACCAACCAGACGCGCCGACCGCCGTTCAACTCCTCCGCCACCACGATCGAATTTGCGGCCGCAGCGAAATTCTGGAGGACTCGGAACCGGCCATCCAACACCAAACCGCGCGCCAACATCTTTGTCAGTTTGACACGGCCGCGCAATCGCCGCGCTGCCTTCGACGCTTCACCGGAAAACCGCTGATATTCAAAGGTCGAGAAGCTACCCCCAGCGAATTTGGGCCCTCTATGCGGTGGTGGATCTCCGGGGTGCACGACAGCCAACCGCGACGCAACAGGCAGGACACGACATGCGTCAGTCGAGACGTTCCGGCTCACGAGGCAAATTTGAACAGTTCTTGCCGCCCGTCACTGCGATGAGTGGATGCAACAACGTATGTCCAATTCATTGCGGGATGCGTAGGAAGCAGATAGCCACACTATAAACAACGTGCTTATCACACTGACGACTTTCGCCGCCCGAATACCGAGTGATTCAGCTAGCAAGTCGCACTATGAATACGACGACGTGCGGGCACTCGCCCGTAGCGGGGAAAATAGCCTGGCGAGTTCCGCCAATGTCCAATACTCCAATACATAGGGAGGCAAGTCATGATCAATCTCAGAACGGCAGTGCGCATACCCTCACTCATAATGCTGGTCTTAGCAATTAGAGAAACATCAGCTCACGCTCAAACGCAAAACACCTTTTTTGGCACGGACGCGGGGATCAGCTCAACAGGAGACTTCAACTCGGGGTTCGGCTTTCAATCGCTTCTTTCCAACACGTCTGGCCAAACGAACACTGCGATGGGATGGGACTCACTCGTTTTCAACACAACGGGTGCGGGGAACGTGGCCGTTGGCGAGAATGTAATGCGCTTTAATACGACTTCTTCGGAGAATACTGCGATCGGCCACTCCGCCATGCTCCACAATAACGCGACCGGCAATACCGGGATAGGTTCAGGAGCGCTGGAGAGCAACACGAGTGGCGTTGACAACGTCGCGGTCGGCTACCAAGCGCTTGTTTTTAACACGGTTGGTTCCGACAATACGGCGCTGGGTTACAGCACGCTGGCCGCCGGCTCAGGGGTGAATGCTCGAGACAACACAGCAATCGGCTCCTTCGCCCTCGCATCCATTTCCAATGGCCCCTCAAACACCGCCGTCGGGGCTTTCGCCATGGAGAGCGCCGTGTCCGGAAACTCGAATGTCGCAGTAGGGTGGCAAGCGCTCTCGTCGCTTGTCAATGGCACCGATAATGTCGCAATCGGCGTAAACACTCTTGTGCAAAGTGACGGAGGCAGTAATACGGCTATCGGAAATGAAGCACTCAATCTAGCTACCACTGGAAGCTCTAACGTCGCGGTCGGCTTGAACGCCGGAATCTCGACGGTTACAGGCTCCAACAATGTCGCCGTGGGAGTTCAGGCGGAGCCAACTGGAGATTTCTCAGACACGGTGGCCTTGGGTTTTCAATCCAGTCCTTCGCAAAACGGGGACATCCGATTGGGAAACAACACGAGCACGACTCGAATTGGCGGATTCCAGGCCTATACGAATCTCTCGGATGCGAGATTCAAAATTAATGTGAAAGAGAACGTGCCTGGCCTAGAGTTCATTAGGCGACTTCACCCCGTTACTTACAATTGGGATATGAACAAGCTAGCCGAGTTCGACGGTAACGCGCGCTCGGTATCCGCCATTGGCGAGGCGCTACGCGAGCAGAACGGAAGGCAGCTCAATACCGGTTTCCTTGCGCAGCAGGTCGAAGCGGCAGCGAAGGAAATTGGCTATGACTTCAGCGGGGTCTCGAAGCCTGGTAGCGAGAAGGCTACCTATGGCTTGGCCTACTCGGAGTTCGTTGTGCCCTTGGTCAAGGCGGTGCAAGTGCGTATTCCGCTCCACTTGAGCGCTGAGTCCGGCAGGACTTGAGCAGCGATTCCGATGCACTTGAGCGCGATCGGAGCGCAGCGACGAGTGACTGGGGTCAGGCGGAGGGTTGGGGTTCGGGCTGGAGGGCTTTCTTT
>DATHOI010000080.1:0-5449 GCA_035485095.1 Polyangiaceae bacterium
GCAACTCTTCTGCTTTTGAATGGCTCGGTGCGCGGCTCGACCGGCAACACGGCTCGGCTGCTCGAACGCGCGCACGACTCGCTGCCCAAGAATTGGCAAATCGACACGCTCGCCCTCGCCGAGTACGACGAAAGCGTCGAGGCGCTCAGCGGGCGGCTCGTCGCCGCCGACGCTTTGCTGCTCGGCACGGGAGTGTACTGGGGCTCGTGGGGCTCGCCGCTACAACGGTTTCTAGAAGTCATCAGCGCCTATGAATTATCGCCCTGCTTCTTGGGTAAACCCGTGGCTGCGGCGGTAACTGCCGATTCGGTCGGCGGCCTCGACGTGGCTCAACGCTTGTTGGGAGCCTTCTCACTTTTGGGTTGTCTCGTGCCGCCGCTCTCCACTCTGGTCGTGTCTCGCGTCGGCAACGCAGCCACGCTCGCCGATGCACGAGAGAACGAGGATGTCTGGCAAACGACCGATCTCGATGTCGTCGTGCAGAACCTGTGCATAGCGCACAGCCTTCGAGGCGCTCCATGGGCGACTTGGCCAGTGCGAAAACTCCCGCGCGTGGACGGAGCGTATCCCGCACACGGCGTGCTCGACGCAGGCATGGACAAGTTCTTGTAGCGTTCGCTCAGCGGTACAGACCATTCGCGAAATGCAGCGCCCAGCCCAAGTAAGCGAGGACCGTCGCAAACACCGCGCTCGACGCGAGCGTGGAGCGGCGAGTGCCGCCGCGCAGCCGTTCGCGCCCGCGCCGCTGGACCGATCGCGAAAACCCCGGCTCAATCTCGATCGGCTCGAGCTTCCGCAAGCGCCCGAGTAGCTCGTCAACGTCCGTCATGGCTCCGGCTCCCATTCTGGCACCGCCACCGGCGCGCCGTCGAGCGCAGCCGCTAGGCGCGCGCGCGCACGACTCAGCCGCTTGCGCAATGCCACAGGATCTACACCCAACATCACCGCGACTTCCGTGTGGCTCAACCCTTCGACTCCGATGAGCAGGAGCAATTCGCGATCTTCGGTCGTCAACCGGGCGAGCGCGACCTCGAGCTCGCCGAGCAGCAGGCCGGAATCGGGCCCCGCGCCGGCCTGAGCCTGCGCAGAAGAATATTCCGCGCGGGCTGCCGTCGTCGCCGCGCGGGCTTGGCTGTAGAACGCGTTCCGCGCGACCGAGAACAACCAGGCGCGCAAATCGGAGCTCGAGTCGAGGCTCGACCCGCGCTCGGCGAGCCGCAGAAACGTGTGTTGAAAGAGATCTTCTGCCACGGCTCGTGAGCGAGTGAGGCGTACGAGGAACCCGAAGACACGCTGAGCGTAGCGCGCGTACGCCAAGTCGAAACCGCGCGCGTCCCGCTGCCGCAACAGGCCAACGATATCCAGGTCCGAGACCTCAGGCATCCACGACACAACGCGCGAGCGACGTGAGCGTGACTCGGATTTTTCCTGAGCTTTGGTGGTCACACGGGCGGCTCCTGAACGTTCACTCGACATGCTCACATTGTTCGAAGAAGGGGGCTTCCCCATGTGGTTTCTGCTGGCCTTCTCGGTATTGACCCTGCTGAGCGCGGCGCGCTTTGCAACGCGGCCCCACGCGTCGCGCCTACGGCTGGCCACCGCGCTCGGTGTGGCGACGCTTTTTACGACGCTCACCGCCATTTGCGCCGATCTCGCCCAAGTCGGACACGAGCTCCCGGGCTACCTCGAGCGGCATCGCGAGCTTCCGTTGAGCTCCGCGATCTTGCAAGGCGTGGCCGAGTCGATGAGCCCGGCGATCGTTGGGTTCACCGTGCTCTCACTCAGTGCGCTCGTGCTCGCGCTCGGCTTCTACCGTGAAGCCAAGACTCCGATCGCGTGACCGCAATCGTGATCACTTGTGACCGAAGCGTGATGAAGCGAGACGCTGCGCTGTAGTGCAAGGTGCGCAAAACCCCTTGTTTCGCAGCGGCATTGCATTTGCATCGAGATCCGTCAGGTCCCGATGAAGTCGTGTCAATGTACAGAATGCAACGTCTCTTCCGCGCGCTTCGCCTGGGGCTTTGCCCTTCTAGCGCGTGACGGTTGGGGGGTGACTCCCGCTTCGGATGTCGCGAGCTCCGCGGATGGCGCTTGGCTCTGTCCGGCGTGTCGCGGTCATTCCGACGTTGCGCGGCCTGGCCTGACCAAGCACACCCCGGTGAAGCTCGCCAACGGAGAGCGCCGGCGACCTTCGGGTAGATTGCGCGTCCTATTGGTCGACGACGAGGAGATGGTGCGCCGCTGCACCGCGCGCGCGCTCGCGGACTTCGAGGTCGTGACCGCTGCCAGCGCCCTGGAAGCCCTCAAAATCCTGCGGGCTGATGCCGATTTCGACGCCGTGCTCTCGGACGTCATGATGCCCGGCATGAGTGGCCCGGAGCTCTATGCTGTGTGCTACCGGAACTTTCCCGCGATCGCGCAGCGCTTCGTGTTCGCGAGCGGGAACACGGAAGCCGCGCGCGTTCACGTCAAGCGCGCAGTCGAAAGCGTGGAGGCAGAGCAGGCTCCCATCCTGCTCGCCAAGCCGAGCTCTCGTGATGCGCTCGTGCTCGCGTTGTTTGCCGCCGCAGCCCAAACTCAACCGCGGTCGGGCACCTACTCAGCGGTCGATCCTGTTCTTGCCGAGGTCACCAAATACCGGGGCTAACAACCACAGTGTGGCGATAGGCCTCGCCCGCGCTCCGTACACATTGGGTCACAAGAACAGGACGTTCTCGAGCCCTCCTCGGAGCGGAATCCGCCCGCTTGGGCGGCTCGAGGATCGCCGACTGTCGAGCGGGTGCTGCGAAGCCCTGAGCCGGACGAGCGGTGCGCTTGCGTTCCGACACCTCCACCCGCGCTGACGACGCTTGCAGCGGCCGCCCAGGCGAGCTCTGCGATTTTCGCGCTTCGAGCAACCCGGGACGTTTTCCCTGACCGCGCACGGCCAGCAAAACAGTGCCAATAGCCCGATATAGCAACGTTACCATCTAGGATCCTGAACCGCTCTTCGAGTCCCGATTCGGGCAGGCCTCAAAGATCGAGTAAATTCCCGACCATGGAGCACGTCTCGCTTTTGCACAGCATCCCGATGTTTCAGGGTCTCAATGAAGACGACCTCGGCGCGCTGTCCTCGACGCTCGTGGAGCGGAAGTTCGCCGCTGGTCAGGCCATCATGGCGCAGGGCGATCACGGTTCTGAGATGTACATCGTGGCAACTGGCCACGTAAATATCTTCCTGCCCGGTGAATCATCGCGCCGAGTGTCGTTGAAGGACATCGCGCGCGGGGAGTACTTCGGTGAGCTCGCGTTGTTCGACGACAAACCTCGCTCGGCCAGCGCTCTCGCCACCACAGATGCCGTGCTCTTGGCGCTGAGCCGCGAGACCCTATCGAGCTACCTCGGGGACCGGCCGCGCGCAGCCATGAATATCTTGCAAACCATGGCAGAGCGCCTGCGCGAAACGAACGCGATGTTGTCGGAGCGTGCCGCCAAAAACTCCGTCGAGGAGATCGAGAAGAACCTGTCTTGGAGCCAGCGTCTGGCCGACAAGGTCGCCGAGCTCAACGGCAGCTGGGCGTTCATCGTGTTTTTACTGGGCTTGACCGTCGGTTGGATGATCTTGAATACGGTGCTGGAAAAGAGCGTATTCGACCCGTATCCATTCGTGTTCTTCAATCTGCTCTTGGCCGTGCTCGTGGCTCTGCAGGGTCCGCTGATCGTGATGAGCCAGAACCGTCAGTCCTTGAAAGATCGCGCACGCTCGGACACTGATTTCAAAGTCAACATCAAGAACGAGGTCAACATCGAGACGATCTTGAGAGAGCTCGGTGAGTTCCGCGCGGAAACCAACACGCGCTTCGAGAAAATCGAATCACGCTGAGCGCGAGGCGAGCGTGCTCGAGATTTGATCAACCGTTTGAGAAGATCGCAGGCTCGGTCAACGAGCCACGCATGATAGCGTAAAGACCATGAGCACGAGCCGCCCGATCGTTCTGGCCTACGTCGCCTGTTGGGCAGAGCTCGACGCAACTCAGATTGCCGCTGAGCAACTCACTCACGTCAACTACGCCTTCGCCTGCATACGAGACGGCTTGGTGGTCAACTTCATGGCGGCCAATTTCGATCGCCTGTCGGCAAATGATCCGGCGTTGGCCGCCCTCGGCTACCAAGCAGCATGCGCGAAGGAGGATGCTGGGCTGGAGCTGATACGCCGCTTGAAATCGGCTCATCCGCTTCTGAAGGCGCTGATCTCCGTCGGAGGCTGGGCAGCCGAAGGCTTTTCGGATGCGGCGCTCACGAGCGAGAGCCGTGAGCGCTTCGCGAACAGCGCTGTCGAGTTCATGTTGCGACACGGCTTCGACGGTGTCGATCTCGATTGGGAGTATCCGTGCAGCACACTGGCAGGCATCAAGGCACGCCCCGAGGATCGCGAAAATTTCAGCGCATTGCTGCGCGTGCTGCGCCAAAAGCTCGACGCGCAATCCGCAACCGACGGGCGAGGTGCTTCCGAACGCTACCTGCTCAGTATCGCCACCGGCGCTGCGCCCGCGCACCTCGAAGGCGTGGACATTGCCGCCGTCGCGCCCGAGCTCGATTTCATTGGGTTGATGACCTACGACCTGTACAACGGCTGGAGCACTCGCGCAGGCCATCACGCAAATCTGTTTTGCTCGAGTCTGGACCCAGAAGGCGACAGCGCCGCCAAGGCAGTCGATCTCTTCGTCCAGGCGGGCGCACCGGAAGCAAAACTACTGCTCGGCGCGGCATTCTACGGCCGTGGGATGAGCGGCGTGGGCGCCGAAAATGACGGGCTGATGCAACCGAGTACCCCAGGCTCGAACTTCACACGCAGCTATGACGAGATCGTGCGCGCGCTCGCTGAGTCGAACCAGTGGGCACGGCATTGGGACGAACAAGCACAAGCGCCTTTTCTGTACGACGGGGCGTCGTTCCTCTCGTACGAGGACGAAGAATCCTTACGCAGCAAGGCACGCTATATCCGCGAACGCGGCCTAGGGGGCGCCATGTTTTGGGAGTACTCCAACAATCGCAGCGGCGAGCTGCTGCGCGCGCTCGCCGCCGCGTTGTCGGAAGACCGTCGCTAGCGGCTCACTGCGGCGGCCAGGCGGTGTCGCTCGCGCACGACCATTTCATGTTCGCGCACACGCACGCGCCCACCTTCATGGTGTTCGTCGAGTCGATGTAGTTGGGACCGCAGGGCATACACGGCGCATCCGAGCAGGCTGCGCTCGAGGTCGGCGTAGCAACGCTGCACGCCGGCAACGGCGTAGCCTTCTCGTAGCAAGCGTAGTTGCCGCCCGGGACGAACATGCAGTCGCCTTCGACATAGGCCCCAGCGGTGCACGTTTCGCTCTTGTAGCCCGAGGAGCCTGGACCGCAGGTCTTGCTGCATACCGAGCCTTCGGTCGTGCAAGTGCCCGCCTTCTTCACGGTCGCGTCGCAGGCT
>DATHOI010000081.1:0-2342 GCA_035485095.1 Polyangiaceae bacterium
ACCGTCGGGCAGCAGCCTGCATACGTGACGCCGGGCGCAGCGACGCTGATCAACCAACCCTGGCTCGGGATGCTCAGCTTCTCCAAGTCGCAATGGGCTGACGGCAAGCACTTGGCCGTATCAGCGTACGGCGGGCGCACGACGGACGTTGGTTTCAGCTTGGGCAGCGCCACGACGCCGAAAACGACGATCGCGTGGTTCGACCTCGATACCACGGCAAGCATTCCGTGGACCGCGGGCATGCCCGGTCCCACCAATGCGGCCATCGCGAGCGCAGAGAAGACGGCTTGGGGGCGGCTCGCGCTGACCGGCGAGACGGCCTCGGTCGTTTCACCCGCCTTCAGTCACGACGGGAAGAACGTGTTTTACACGTCGGCCGACGTCGAACAAGACGGGCGCATCGGCACGGGCAACGGCGACGTGAACATTCACGTCGTGCCGTTCAACGCGGGCGCAGGTGGCGCAGTCACGCCACTCGCTGGTGCGGCCGAGCCAGGCGTCGCCGAATACTATCCGAGCCTCAGCGTCGACGACCGCTTCGTGGCCTTCAACCGCGTGTCACCGATCGACGCAGCGGCCATCTATTACCGCGCGGACGGCGAGATCAACGTGATCCCGGCAACCGGTGGTATGGCGACGCGCCTGGCAGCCAACGACCCGCCCGCGTGCGGTATGCAAAAGAGTCCGGGCATCATCAACAGTTGGCCCAAGTGGTCGCCAGACGTCGAAACGGACAGCGGCAAGAACTACTATTGGCTGATCTTCTCGTCCGCGCGCGCGTATCCGGGTCAATTCATGATGGATCTCGTGCCCGGCATCAGCCCGCCGGATCGCCGCTCCTCGCAGCTCTACATGGCGGCGGTCGTGGAAGACACGACCACGCACGAGCTCAAGACGTTCGCCGGTGTGTACCTGTGGAACCAAGGCGCGACGACCACGAACCTCACGCCCGCGTGGGACGAGTTTAAAATCCCGCCGGTGCCGCCGCCGAAGTGAAGCGCGCCCCACGTCTCGTACAGCAGGGTTAGGGCTTGCAGCAGGCGGCGTCGTAGGCGCTCGTGAAGGCAACCGTGCCTGTATTCAAGCCGGCGACACCGCACCCGCCTGTATCGACCTGGAGCGGAAGTACCTCGTAACCGGTCGTATTGCTGGCGCGATCAGCGACCCAAGAGTACGCGCACCAGGTGTCACCCGCCGCTTGCGCCGCTGAAACTTCCGCGAGCGTGCACAAGCGCGCGCCCTTGGAAGCGCACAGCGCCGCGGCCTGAGTGTAAGTGTGCGTGTACGTGGTTCCGCCATCTTCATGCCAAATGCAGAAGCCATATTTGGTCGGCGCGGTCGTGTCCCCCGGACACGCCAGCTGCGCTTCGAGCGCGGCAATGCGCGTGTTCAATGCGCCCGTGGCCGTCGTCGCGCTATCTGCGGTGCTGGCGTGGGTCGCGTTGAGCGACAACAAGGCAAAGGGTACGCTCGTCACTGCTTGACGTGGGGCCATCTCGGTGTCGGAGCCGATGGTGACGCCGAGATACAGAGCCGGCTGACTGCCGTCGAAAATCGTGGCGGGGAACGGAGCGACCTCGCCCAACATCGCGGAGAAGTAGCCTTGGTCCGGGGTGATCGTTTGCTTCTCGGTCCAAATGGCGGTGCCCGCCGTGGCCGACGTATAGAGCGAGAACGAAAAGGACAGCGCGACGCCGTCGACCGGTGTGTTCGTGTTGTCGAGCAGACGACCCTGCTCGGTGAGCGTTTGCGGGACCGTGGGCACCGCCGCAGACGCGCGGGGCGTATGGGCCAACCCGACGCAAGTGAACGCAGCCAAAACCGCAGCCAGATTCTTGGTCATCGTCGACATGAGCACTCTCCAACTTTGATTCTGCCCCTCACCGAGCAGTGGGCGAGTCAGGCGAAAGCACAACCAAGGCAGAATAGGTTCTGCGTGCCACGGCCACAACCACCGGCTCGTTTACGGCGTTTACGACACCGTACGATTGCACGCGCTAACCACGGTAGTGCCGAACGTCGGTCACCTTGCGCATATTTGCGGCGTGGACCTCGAGCCCGCGCTGACGCACACCGAAACGATTCGCCAGGCCGAACACGCGCGGGAGGTGCTTCCAGAACGGCCCCTTCCAGCCCAGCGCGCGGAAGGCGCCCTTCATCATCGCGTTCATCGCGGGGCTGACCACGGTTTCGGCGTTGGTCATCCAATTCGGGTGCACCGCGGCCGCGCGCATGAGCGTTTGATACAGCTCGTTCAGATCGAGCTCGGGCGACAAAAACCAAGAAGGCAAAAACAGCGGGTCGTCTTCGGCGAACCAACCCATGTCTTTGCATTGGCGTTC
>DATHOI010000082.1:0-3009 GCA_035485095.1 Polyangiaceae bacterium
GAGCGCAGCTCACTCGGCGTGCGCTCCGAGTGGACGATGCCTCGGCCGGACGTCATCCAATTCACGGCTCCCGGGCGAATGGCTTGCGAAGAGCCCAGGCTGTCACGGTGCATGACCTCGCCTTCGATCACATAAGTGACCGTAGCGAGCCCAATGTGCGGGTGCGGCCGGACATCCAAGCCACGCCCGGGTTGTAGCTCGCTCGGTTCCAAATGATCGAAGAAGCAAAAGGGACCCAGGTGCTTTCGCGTCAGGGCCGGGAGCAGGCGCGAGACGCTGAAGCCGTCGATGTTGCGAGCTTGGCCGCGCAGCGTCTCGAGCGCGGAGGTCGCGTCGGTCTTCGAGTCTGCCGTCATGGACCGAGCGTACCAGTCCTTTGTTCAGGTTGTGCAGGGGCGAAAGTCGCGAACTTGACCTCATGGCCAAGCGTCCACCAAAATTGGCTCATGCCATCGCTGATCGAGCGCGCCTCGAGCGGACGCGCCAAGTGCCGCGCTTGTGGTGAGGTCATCCTGCGCGATCAATTGCGCTTTGGCGAGGCGTTGCCGAGCGCCTATGGCGAGGGCGAGAGTTTATTTTGGTTCCACCTGCCGTGTGCTGCTCACGCCCGACCGGAATCGTTCTTGCCCGTGCTCGCGGAAGCGCGCGAGAGCTCCCCGGAGCGCGCTGAGCTCGAGGCCTTGGCTCAAGCCGGCATCGCTCAACCGCGGCTGTGTCGCATCTTGAAGGCCGAGCGAGCCAGCTCTGGCCGCGCCAAATGCCGGCATTGCCGAGAGCTGATCGCGCAGGGCGCGTGGCGCATCGCGCTGCAGATCTTCGAAGAGGGTCGCTTCAATCCGATCGGGACTATCCATGCCTCGTGCGCCACGGGTTACTTTGGCGTCGAGCCGCCGCTCGCGCGTCTCAGCTTACCGAGCAACGAGCTCGAGCCAGACGCGTTGGCGCAGGTCGTAAATGAAATGCAAGCTGGCGCGGCGCGCGCTGGCGACATGCCCGGGCTGGCGAAAGTGCCCGCACCGGAAGCGGAGCCCGAGAGCACGCGCAAGACTTCATGAACGGCGAAATCGAGCACGTGAGCGACACCGCGTTTTGGGTCGCGACGTTCCGAGCCCTAGAAAGCGAGCGGCCAGACGCCATTTTCCACGATCCGCTCGCTGCGGTATTGGCCGGCGAGCGGGGGCGAGCTATCGCGCGCAAGATGCCCAATCGCGCGCTCATGTCGTTCGTGATGGTAGTGCGCACCAGCGCCATCGATCGCTTGATCTTGTCTGCCATCGAGCGCGGCGTGGACACCGTACTGAACCTGGGCGCGGGGCTCGACACGCGGCCTTACCGCATGTCGCTTCCCAAGGCCCTGCGCTGGATAGAGGCCGATTTCCCGCCCATGATCGCGCACAAGAACGCCAAGCTCGCGGCCGAGCAGCCTGTGTGCTCCCTCGAGCGAGTCGCCATCGACCTCGCTGACCGAAGCGCGCGTCAAGCGTTGTTCCGGCGCGTCGCCAATGATGCGCGCCGCGTGCTGGTCATCACCGAGGGTGTGATCCCGTATTTGCACAATGACGAGGTCGAGCGGCTCGCAGAGGACGTGCGCGCAGAAGCCAAGTTCGAATACTGGATTCAGGACTACTACAGCACGGCGGCGCGACGGCACCGCGGCCGCGTGCGTCGGAAGATGCAGGCCGCTCCGTTCGTTTTCAGTGCTCCGGATTGGTTCGCATTCTTCGCTCGCTGCGGCTTTCAACCGCTCGAGAGCGTGACCATCATACAAGAAGCGATGCGGATCCACCGCCGCCCGCCCTTCATGTTCCCGCTCTCGCTCTTCATCTGGTTGATGCCGGCGACGTGGCGAGAGAAAGCGGGTAGCGCGGCGGGCTACACGCTGCTCGAGCGCGCGCACGCCTGAATTTCGCGCTTTCCAAGACTCCATAAGTCGACTCTATTGTCGGCGGCCGGTGGTGGAATCCCGGTGCGAGCCGGAGGAAGGGTCATGAGCACACACGAGATCGCCGAGCAGATCGAACACATGGCCCACGGCGGTGGCCACAATTCCGGCTCGGCTCGCTACATCGGCATCACGATGGCGCTGCTCGGTGTGATGGTCGCGTTCTGCTCGGCGATGGTCGGTGCGCAAAGGACCGAGCTCATCAAGGCGATGGTCGAGCAATCGACGCGCATGGGCACCTACCAAACCGAGACCATGAAATTTCGGTCGATGAGCGCGAACAGCGCGCTCTTGAAGGCGCTGTCTCCCGCGCCGGACGAGATCAAGAAAATCGAAACGACGCTTCGCGAGAAGCGCGGCGCCGCTGGCAAGAAGGACGACGAGGACACTGCCGAGCTGAAAGATCTGATCTCGTCCTCGGTCGAGGACTTGGCCGACTTGCTGACGCCTGACCGCGACGTGATTCGTGACTTCGCCAAGGTCGCCAAGGTCTACGAGCGAGACATGAAGGAAGCCAAGGAGGACGCGGACTCCTACGACAAGATGATCGAGGCCCGCCAAGACGCGGCGGAGGGTTACGAGCGCGCGCTGCTCGCTGCCGAGATCGGTATCGTGATCGCCTCCGTTGCCTTGCTGCTCTCCAATCGTATCGTTTGGGGAGTCTCGCTGGTCCTGGCCATTCTGTGTGTGGGGACTTCGGGCTACACGTTTCAGGCCACTCGACGCAACGTCGCTGCCGCTCAGGACAAAATCCAAAAAGCAGCGGACAACGTGATTCAGATCGAGAAGGACGACGAGGAGCAGTAACGCGGCCGGAGCAGCTCCGAGCCGCGTTGTCGAAGACGCATTGCGCGAGCTGCGTTGAGCTAGCGGCGCGCGTTCTGGGCGCTCAATTCGACGGCTGCGGTCCCAGCGCGAACCTTGTACCATGCACAGGTGACCCGTGTGACTGCCGCCGAGCCAGCCGCCGACCGGCCTCGTTCCAGCGCGCTCGAGCGAGCTTGCCTCGGTTGGAGCGGCAAGTTCGCGGATGCCGGGCTCGAACGCGAGTTTCTGCGCGATAATCT
>DATHOI010000083.1:0-10041 GCA_035485095.1 Polyangiaceae bacterium
CGTAACTCAAAGGCCGATCGGTACCGCTGCCGAACCACTAGCGCGAACGTTGGATACCTTCTGTCTGATGTACGAAGAGCACACCGCCCGTGAAGACACGATCATCTTCCCCGCTTGGAAAAAGGCCCTCTCCCCGAAGCAACTCGACGAAATGGGCGATCGCTTCGAAGACATCGAGCACCAAACCTTCGGCAAAGACGGCTTCGAAGACGCCGTCGCTCAAATGGCAGCGATCGAACGCACGCTCGCGCTCGCGCCCGCCGCACTCACCGCGCCACCGCCGCCGAAAGTGTGAAGGAGCAGCCGCGACTCAGTGGTGGTCGTCGTGGTCGTCGTGGTGCTCGACATCGTCGTGGTGCACGTCCCGGTTCTCCGGATGCACGATGACCTCGCGGTGGTCGTCGCGATGGGGATGGTCCGGCTCGGTGTGCACCCAGCAACCCGCCAATGAGACAGCGCAGCAAGCAAACAATAGAACGCTATTCGAGCGAGTCATGGGCACCACCTTGTGAGGCATGACGCTACGGGCAGTTGTGGCAATAGCCAACAGCCGAGCTCACGCCAAAACATTGGGTCGCAAACCAACCGCGGTAGTGAGCGCGAACAGGGCTACACTCGGTTAGAAATCGACACGAAAGATCACCCGTTGGACGCGGTCGCTCTTTTTGTGTGAGCGCCCCGCACTTCAACCCGGGATTGCGGCGTGGAACGAATTGGGATTTCGCTGCTCGAACCAGCTCGGACCGTGTTGCAACGGCCAACGGCCGCGCCCGAACGCGTGAGTCCAGATCGCGATCGCGTCGCCACCGAAGTCGAAGCCGACTCCCAGCGGGCTCTGAACCTGCACCGGCATCATCAAACCCGCGCTGCTGCCCAAGTACAGCGCGACGCCGCCGATCTCGAACTGACTACCGCAGGTCCCAATCAGAAGCTCTGAAAAGCCGTCCTTGTTCACGTCGCCAGCGCCCGTGATCCCGCACGCGAACGAGGGGCTGCTCGTGCTCGGCAACGTGATGACGCCGCTTCGGACGCCCGTACTGGAGCCAAAGTAAGCGTAGCCTTGACCGATGTCGTTCAGGACCCCCGGCGCACCGACGGCGATATCCCCGAAGCCGTCGCCGTCGAGATCGCCGGCTGCGACGACGCCGTAGCCATAGCCCAGGTTCGAACCACCCGGGACGGCGAGCGTCATCGGCGCGCTCTCGAGCCCCGTTGAGCTTCCAAAGTAGACGTAGACTTTTCCGTCACCCACGGTGCCCGCCTCGGTCTGCGTGCCGATGATCACGTCGGCGTAGCCGTCCCCATTCATGTCGCCAGCGCTGGAAACGGAGGCACCAAAGCCGACGCTCAAGTCGGATCCGGGATCGGTCAATGTGATCGGCGTCGCCGAAAGCCCGCTCGGGCCGCCCAGATAAACGTAGGCGTGCCCGCCGGGCTTGCTCGCGGAGTAATGAACAACACCGATGACCACGTCGGCGTAGCCGTCGCCATTGACATCACCTGCGCTCGCCGCCGGATACCCAAAAACGTTCGTCACGGTCGGCGCATTGAGCGGGATGGGAGTGGTCGCTAACCCGCCGCTCGAGCCCAGATAGAGATACGCGCTCACGCTGTTCTGCGTCAGCGCTCCAATCACGACGTCAGCATAGCCATCACCGTTCACGTCTCCCGCGCTGGCCACGGTAAACCCGAAACCACCGTGCGGATCGCCTGGGCTCGGCAGCCACAGCGGAGTGGCGAGCCCGCTCGGGCCGCCGAGCGATAGGTACGCGCCGCCGGGCCCATTGAAGGGCCCGATCGCGGCGAAAATCACGTCCGCAAAGCCGTCACCGTTCACGTCTCCCGCGCTGGCGATCGGACCGCGGAAGCCATTGCCAATAGCCGGCGGGGTGATCGCGATCGGCACACTGGCAAGCCCGCTCGCGCCTCCCAGGAACAGATAAGCATTGCCGTCGCTGCTCAGGCTATTGTGTGCGCCGACGATCACGTCCGCGTAGCCGTCGCCGTTCACGTCGGGCGAAGTGCCCCAGGAGGTATTCACCGAAGCGCTGCGCGCCCCGACGCTAAACTCCCACACCGGACTGGTCGTCATACTAACGACGCCGCTCGCACTGCCCCGCAAGCGCCAGAAGTACACGCCTCGAGTCAGCGCCATGGGCGGCGTTCCGCTCGCGCCCGCCGCGCTGAATGTGGTCACCGCTTGCGCGCACGCTCGATCGCGACAGATCTCGACTTGGGCTCCGTCGTCGCCATTCGCGAGCACCCAGCGCAACACTGGCTGGGCTGACGTCACCGTCGCCGTGGACAGCGGCGCGATCGGGCGTGGCACACCGATCGGCGTGCAAATGCCGGCCACGAGCTGGCTATTCGGCGAGCACACGCAGGCTGCCTGATGGTCATTCATTTGGCAGACCTGATTGACAGCACACGTGGCCGGCGCGCTCCACTCCGCGCAACCGCTGGCTGCCGGCGCGCACTTCGCGATGCCCCCTGCCAGGCAGGTGAGCTGGCCCAGCGTGCACGCTTCGCCGCACGCTCCACCTACCGAGAAGCCCGCAACCCCGGAGAGTGTCCCTCCGCTGTCGCCCGCTCCGCCGCTGCTGGTGCCACCGGTTGCGCTCGCGCCGCCGTTCACGGTCGTGCCGCCGAAGCCCGCACTCGCACGGGCACCGCCACCACCCTCCGCGTGACCGGCGCTTCCGCCATTCGAGTCGGTTTCCGAGAACGCCAATAGCCCTGTGCGCGCCCCACAGCCGGCGACGCAAGCCGCCACGCTCAAACAGGCAACGATACGTCTCACGCTTCGGCTCGCAGTAGCCCGCGTCGAGCTCGGTTGCTCGAGCCTGCGAGTCGGGGACGGCACGTCATGGACACACCAACGCCCACGCTAGAGCACGCTCGCGAGGCACGCAACGCCGCACCCGCCCCGCCGCAGCAAGCCTACCGTTCGAAGCAATCGCCGTTCACGGGCAAGCGGCGCTCAGTGACGTGACGGTCAGCATTTCCGATGCACTGCTCGTGGCGCCCAGCGCGTCGGTCGCGACGATGGTCACTGCATGACTGCCGCTGGTGACTGTCGCGGACGCGCTGGGGCTCGCGGCAGCCAGAGCGCCGTCGACGACGTAGTCGAGGCGGACTGCGAGCCCGACCGGAGAGGATGCCGTGCCGCCAAATGTCACGCTCGCGGAACACGCGGCACCCGCATCGACGGTGAGCATCGCCGGCGCCGTGATGGTCGGCGGTTCGTCGATCACTCGGCTGGTGGTCGCGCTGCCCTTCAACGTGAAGAGTTGCCCGTCGAGCGTGCGCTCCAGTGAGAATTGGAAGCCGATGAGCCCAGTCGACGGGACGAGAATGCCCTGTGACTCCTGCTCCGCGTTCAACACCAAACCGGGCGCGTCCGCGCCATTCAAACGGATACCCGCGGTCGCGTCGAACACGAGCCCAGGGGGCATATCGAACAGAAAGGTCGGATCCGGTGCGACCGGTGGTTGTGGAGCCAAGAGTTGCCCAGAGGCCGTTTCAAAAAGCCCATCCGAAGCGACCTCGAGCCCGGTCATCGAGAGAGCGCCAACCGAGAAGTCAGCGAGGTCGAGCTCGATCTGATTGACCTGCGTGGAACACGCGCTCTCTAGCCCCATGCAGTCGACGTTCGGGGCCGTGAAGTCGAAGCGACCGCCCGTGAGCGCTACCGATTGCGTGGCGACACCGTAGGAAGCCGTGGCGGCTCCGCTCAGCAGCACGCTATTGGTTCCGGTCGTAGACAGACCGGCCGACTCCCCATTGGTCTCTCCCGTACAAGCGTGTGCTCGATAGCTCTGTGCATTGAGCTCCGGATGATACGCGGGGTTCGTGTCGACGCTGGCCGTGCAACCCGCCCCAGACGCGTACACGGCCGGATTCAGATAGGAGTGAGGACCCGGATTGCACAGCGCGGTGCACGCCGCGCTCGGCGTGGTCGAGGTGCTATCGAAACAGATGCGATCGCCCCACGGTGCACTGGCCGGCACGGAGTCACTGCCCAGCACTGAGCAAGTGATCGGTGAGCCGTCGCTGCCCTGAGTCGCGACTAAACATGGGATCGCGCTGATATCGCACCACGCTTCGTCCAACAGCGGCGGGGCAGCCGCGGCGCCGTCCTTGCAGCCGTAGGCACCAACCGCGACCGCGAGCAGGGCCAGCAGGGGGCTTCGTTCTACCAGCCGACTCGGCATATTCCTCCAGAGGTCTAGCGGTTCCCGTGCCGCGAGCCCCGAACCCGAAACTACTCGGCCGCGCGCAGCCCCGGGAGTGACAAGTTGGTCACCCCAGGACGCCTGGTGAGTCGCCGCCAGGCGACGTAAGGTGCGGTCAACGCAAAGCTTTTACACGCCGTGACGACTATTTCAGCGAATCCATCGGCGATAGGCGCCAGCCCTCCAGAAAGCGAGCTGATTGCTGCGCTCCGTCGCGGCGACGAGGCGGCCTTCGTGTCGCTCGTTTCGGCGCATCAGCCGAGCTTCCTGCGCATCGCGCGCGTCTGGGTGCGTGATCCGACAGCCGCCGAGGAAGTCGTGCAAAAGACGTGGCTGACCGCGCTCGAGTCGCTCGACCGCTTCGAGGCGCGGTCGTCACTGCGGACGTGGCTGTACGGCATCTTGGTCAACATCGCGCGGGCACATGCCCGCTCGGAGCGACGGCTCGTGCCCATGTCGTCCCTCGAGGACGAGGAAACCGCCGAAACCGAGCCGTCGGTCGACCCAGCGCGGTTTCAGCCCGAGGAACATCGCTGGGCGGGGCATTGGGCGCTGCTGCCAGCCCGCTTTCCGTCGCCCGAAAGCGCCCTCGAACAAGCCCATTTACGGTCACTCCTCGAGTCCGCGATTGCCCTGCTCCCGCCGGTTCAACAGCAAATTCTCGTTTTGTGCGACGTCGAGGGACTAACCGGCGAAGAGGCCTGTAACATTCTCGAGGTCTCCGGCACCAATCAACGAGTGCTTCTCCATCGGGCCCGGTCGAAAGTGCGAGCGATCTTGGAGCGAGAGCTCGTGAGAGAGGGTGAGCCGTGACGTTGCGCGACCCAGCCCTGCTCGAGTGCAGGGAAGTCGTGGAGGTCGTCAGCGATTTCCTCAGCGGCGCGCTGACGCCGGAGGACCGCGCTCGGCTCGAGCAACACCTGCTGGTATGTCCACCCTGCACGCTGCACGTGGCTCAGGTGCGAGCCACGCTCGAACACCTCGCCGAGCTGCGAACAGAGCACATGCCGGCAGAGGTCGGCCCAGCGCTCGTCGACTTATTTCGACGCTGGGCGAAGAAACGAGCGGGCGATGATGATGCATAAATTCCTCGCTGCGAATGCGCTCGGGCCGCTCTCCGGCTTCGCGTGGCCGGTCCCGAGCTCGGGCGCGCCCGGGGCCTGGGTCGAGGTCGAAGGACCATTGTCGCCGTGCGCGCGAGGCATCCATGCCTGCCGGCCGCTCGATCTCGCACACTGGATCCACGACGAGCTGTGGGAGCTCGAAGCGGACGGCGCTCAAACTGCTGGGCTGGATTGCGTCGTCGTGCAGCGTGCGCGGCTCGTGCGCCGAATCGACGCCTGGAGCGCCGCAGGAAAAAAATTCGCCGAAGCGTGTGTCGATCATGCTGCCGCGCAACTGGCCTCCATCGAGCTCGAGCGGGAGCAGATCAGCGCACTCATGGCCGACGCGCGCTTCATGGCAACGCACGGCTACGTCGCGCTGAGCGCGTTCACTGCGGCGCTCGCGGTCAGTCGCCTCCCCGCCGCGGACGGCTCCGCGTACCGCCGCGAGCGCGCCTGGCAGTCTGCTTGGATAGCGGACGAGCTACTGGCTCCCCGTCCCTGAGGCTCTAACCGCTCCGCCGCTCGCGCAGGTGCTCCCGGCGTTTCGACGCCCAAGCGCTCACCCGCGTCGATCGCCTGTAACAACGCGGGCGGCTCGCGCACTCATCGTCATCAAGGGAATCGCGATGCGCGGCGTCCGCACAGTGCGGCGCGACCGCACGCATTCTCACGTCCACCAAAGAAGGATCTCTACATGTCAGCCATGAAGCCCCAAACCATCGCCTACTGGGTCAGCACCGCACTCATCGCCGCGGCCTTCGTGCTGGGCGGGGCGATCGACGCGACAGCCCGCCCCCCTGCAGTCGCCTTCTTGGCGCACCTCGGTTACCCCGCCTACTTCGCCACGCTCATCGGCGTGTGGAAGGTGCTCGGTGGCGTTGCTGTGCTCGCTCCGCGCCTCCCGCGGCTCAAGGAATGGGCCTATGCAGGCATTTTCTTCGACCTCACGGGTGCGGCCGTCTCGCACGCCGCGTCGGGAGACGGAGCCTCGAAAGTGCTGACGCCGCTCGTGCTCGTCGGCATCGGATTCGCGTCCTGGCTGCTGCGCCCGCAGAGCCGCAAGCTCAGCGCGACCCCTGCTGATGCGACAGCAGGCGACATGCGCGGCAGTGCCAAGGTTTTAGCCTGACCCCCAACACCAAATCCCCAACAGCAACCGACGACCGAGCACGAAGGAACGCAACATGACGAACGACAAGACACCAAGCCAGCTCGCAGACGAAACCGCAATCCGCGCGCTGATCGAACGTTGGAGCCAAGCCGTCCGCGACCAGAACCGCGCTGGCATTCGAGCGGATCACGACGCGGACATCTTGCTCTTCGACGTCCCACCGCCATTCTTGTCGCGTGGCTTGGAGGCGTACATGGCCAGCTGGGACACTTTTTTTTCCTGGAGTGAAGAGCCAGTCAGCTTCAGCTTTCGCGACATCGAAGTCACGTGCGGGCAAGACGTCGCATTCGCAACCGCCACTGGCCGTTGCTCCACCGTCACCCCAGGCGGCACGCGTGAGCCGCTCGAATTTCGGCTCACGATGGGCCTACGCAAGATCGCCCAACAGTGGCGCATCATGCACGAGCACCATTCGCTGCCTGCCACGCAATGAAGCGCGGCAGGCGAGTGGTGCGGGCGAAGCGCGTGACCTACTTCACGATCGTAGGCGGCGGAGCCGTCGTTTGGCCAATCGGCACCAGGCACGAGGAGAGGTCGAAGAGCATGAACTCCAACGCCTCTTCTTGCGGCGTGAGCGCATGGGCCGCGCACTGCGACGGCACGATGCCACCTTGCATCGCTTGCATCATCCCGCCTCCCATGCCCCGTCCGCCACCACCTTGGGCGGGCGGCGTCGGGTAGTCGGGCGGCACCCCGGGCGCGTTCGTGCCAGGACCGCCGCTGACGTGCAAATCGCTGTACACGACGCGCCCACAGACCGCACCACCGACCGGCGTGTCCGCAGAGAAATACTGCACAGCGGAAGGCGCTTGCGAGACCTTGGCGTCCAGGTGGATCCACTCGGTGGACGGCGGTTGCGCTAGGGCCTTCACGTTGTTGCGCGCAAACCAGATCGGCAGCTGATTGGCCGTCAGGGCGCCAACCAAACCGAGCCACTGCTGGAGCGCCGAGCCCTCTGGGAAGGCTGCGCCGCTGGCAAGAGTCGCGTCGATGTCGGACGGGAAGGATTGCGTGTCGTCGATGTGTTGCGCGCCAGTGATCCAAGTCGCCAGCTTGTTCGCCCCGGTATCGAACGGGCCCGTGTTGAACCAGGCGTAGTGAAAGTGCGAGGCAAAAACGCGGCCGCCCGCATTGGCGTAGTTCATCAAATAGGTTTGCGAGGTCGCGCTGAGTTTCTCGCCGGGCGTGCCACCCGTGGTCTCCTGCCCTTCGCACGAAAGGAGCACGACATCATGCTCGTTCAGGTGCGCCTGCGTGTCCCAAAGAGTCTTGTACGAATCGACCGAGCCCTGCGTCATCGTGGCGCCGTGGTAGCCGGTGTAGATGTGAATGTGACCGCCCGTCGCGGAGCCCAACACGTACTCACTCGCGGCAACGCCGATCCGAAGTGGCAGACATTCGAGAGAATCAGCTCCTCCGGTCGAGATCGCGAGGTTCGGTAACGAGCCCTCGGTCGAATTGGCCGGGAGGCTCAGTTTGGGGGCCATGTTTGCCTGATTGGCCGTCACGGCGACGCCATCATATTGCCTGCGCCACTTGCCGGTCTGGACGACAAGGCTAACGGTACCGCTCGGCGCGCACGGGATGCTGAAATGCCCGGTCGCGTCCGTGGGATTGCCCGTTGCGAGGACCTTGGCAGGGTAAAGCTGGCTGCAACCGCAACCGAGCGGCACGGTGTCCAAATCCGGAAGCGGCGAGCCGGGGTCCGGCACGTAGACCGAGACGTTGTACAGCGGGTTCTTGCCCGCCGGATCGTAGACGTAGCCCTCGATGGTGGTGGTATTGGTACCCGAGCACGTGGTCACCTGACCCGTGCCCGATGAGCTCGAGGTGCCCGCGTCACCCGCAGTGCTGCCGCCGCCGGGCAGGAGCAGGCCGCTCGATCCGGAGCTGCCGTTGGCGCCGCTGCCAGCACCGGTGCCTGTACCGTCGCCGTTGACCTTGCTTTCATTGCTCGAGCTGCCACAGGCGATCGCGCCGATCAGCGAGGCCCCAACGCAAAGGGAATATAGGTTGAGCTTCATTGCGAACTCCATGTGGTCGGTTTGTCAGCAGTGACGGACACGTCAGTCACACGGGCCGGCGAGCGGCGTGCACCCTGTGGGCAAAGGTACCCCCGGGGCCAAGCAGCAGGCATGAATTGCGTTAAGTACGCGGCGAGGCAGAAAGGCACAAGCGGAAACGCGGATTGGCGTGCGACTCAGGACAAGCATTTGATTCTCACGCTGTATCGCTAAAAATCCAGACGGACGAGAGCGTCAATCAAGCGCCAGCTGTAGCGACGCCCGCCCAAGTCGATCGGAACGATCGATGTGTGCGATCGCTCAAAACGATCAGTTTGGCCAAGGGGAGCTCTCACGAGGCGCAGCGATCGCTCAAAACGATCAGTTGGCCATTGGGAGGTCGCGCGAGGCGTAAGAAACGGCTCAATTGCCCCATTTCATGCCCCATTTCAGGTGCATATGCAGCAGACACCATTTTGCGCCGTGGCTGGCGCCGAATTTCCAACTTCCGCGTGAAGTATCTCTTGCGCTCGGAGAAGCGCACCCGAAGTACTTTCTGCGTCAGGCCCGCCGAGCTCGCCACTCCAGCAGAGCCGGCAAGAACGCGACGGCAGCCAACACGGTCGTCACCTCTCCGGCGGCTGCGGCCAGCCCGAAGCTCCGCACGGCACCGTTGATCGAAAGCAAGAGCGCGAGATAACCGAGCGTCGTCGTCAACGAGCACAGAATTACAGCGCCGCCAGTATGCAGCACGAGGCCCCGAATCGGCTGTGCGCGCGCAAGGTCATACCGTTTCATGACATTGATCGCGTAGTCCGCTCCGACGCCTATGCTGATGGGTAGCGCGATGAAGTTCAGAAAATTGAGCTTGATCCCGCGCACTACCAGAAACCCGATCAACCCTAGGAAGCCGAGGAGAAGGGTTCCGGCGCAGAGCCAGGCGGATGACTCAGCCTGGAAGGCCAATAAAATGACGAGCAGCGTTCCCGCTAGGCTCAGGCCAATGGCTCGCGGCGCGTCGCTCTTCACGTTCAAGAGCATGTCCGACAATATCACTGGCTCCCCCGTGCCGCGCACGACGTCGCCGTTCGGGAGCTTCACCTCACGAAATGCATCGGCCCACTCCAGCAGGTAGTGTACGTCGTACACGCTCCGTCCGTCGGACGGCACGATGTAGACGATGCGACCGCGAGTGCCATCCTTCTCCGTGAATGGACGTGCCAGCGGCTCCGGAAGATTCTCTGGCGTCAACGCGGCGAGCGGAGCTGGCAGGCGAGCGGTGAGCTTTCTATAGTCTCCGTCCGTCACCAGACCGCGGTGTTTGGCGCGCTCGAGCTTCTCGACCATATCGCGAAGCAGGCTCAGCTTCGGCGCTTGGTCTCGCGGCAGAAGATCAAAAATGCTCACCACTTTTTGGAATGGCAGATGCCCGCGTGGCGCGGCATCCCGGCGGCGCAACAACTCACGAACGAGAGGCTCTACGTCGTCGATGCGATCGGTGACGATCGCGCGCCCGTCTTGACCGA
>DATHOI010000084.1:0-11089 GCA_035485095.1 Polyangiaceae bacterium
ACTGGGCCCGCGAGATCGACATCTACGAGACGCAGATCGATCTCCGCAAGAAGGGCAAGATCGAGGAAAAGCTGTTCGCCGAAACGCGCCTCCGCCGCGGCACCTACGGTCAACGCTACGACAACGGCCAGCGCCACGACGGTGAAAAAACGCAAACACTCGCGTTCCCGTCGGGTGAGCTGACCAAGGGCCCGGTCACCATGTGGGACGCGCCCGGCATGCAGCGCATCAAGATCCCGTTCGGCAAGCTCAGTGCCGACCAACTCGACCGGCTCGCTGAGCTCGCTGAGGAGTATTCGGATCAGATCCTGCACGTGACGACGCGCCAAGACATTCAGCTCCATTTCATTCACATCGAAGACACGCCGGACATCATGCGGCGGCTCGCTGCGGTCGGCATCACGACCCGTGAGGCGTGCGGCAATTCGGTGCGCAACGTGACGGCGTGCCCGTACGCGGGCGTGTGCAACACGGAATCCTTCGATGTCACGCCGTACGCGAACGCCATCACCTTCTTCTTGCTCGGGCATCCGGATGCCCAGGATTTCGGCCGAAAATTCAAGATTGCGTTCTCCGGCTGCAAGGACGAGCCGTGCGGTCTGACGAATTTCCACGACGCGGGCGCGATCGCAAAGACGCGCGTCGTGGACGGTCAGTTGAAGCGCGGCTTCGAGTACTACGTGGGCGGCGGCCTCGGTGCGGTGCCCTATCCTGCGACCTTGTTCGACGAATTCCTGCCCGAAGAGGAGCTCTTGCCGATCACGCAGGCCGTGTGCCGCGTGTTCGCGCGCCTCGGTGAACGCGACAATCGCGCCCGCGCCCGCATCAAATTCTTGGTCAAGAAGCTCGGTATCGACGAGTTCAAGCGCTTGGTGTTGGAGGAGCGCAGTAAGTTGCGCACCGACGAACGCTGGGTCTCGTTCCTGAACGATCTCCACGTTACCGACGAGAAACCGCTCAGGCCGGCTGCTCCGCTCGCTCCCGGTTCGTACACGCCGGCTTTCGAGGCCTGGAGGAAAACGAACGTGCTGCCGCAGAGCCAGAAGGGTTATTCGACGGCAAAGGTGACGCTGCCGCTGGGTGACTTCACGCCAGGTCAAGCACGGGCACTGGCCGACTTGGCGCGCAAATTCACGGGTGACTCGATGCGCACGACGGTCGAGCAGAATCTCCTGTATCGCTGGGTGGCGGACGCAGATTTGCCGGAGTTTCACGCCGAATTGGCGCGCATCGGCTTGGGCGCTGCGGGCGCGGACCGGATCACGGACGTGACCTCGTGCCCCGGCACGGACACGTGCAAGCTCGGCATTTCGTCGTCGCGTGGGCTTGCCACGGAGCTGCACAAGCAGCTCAGCGTGATCGCCGATACGCTCGACCCCGCCGCGCAGGACCTGCACATCAAGTGCAGCGGCTGCTCGAACTCCTGCGGACAGCACCACGTCGCGGACATGGGCTTTTTGGGCGTGAGCCGCAACATGAATGGTCGGCGCGTGCCGCACTTCCAGCTCGTGATCGGGGGGCAATACCGGAACAACGGCGGTTCTTACGGGCTCGCGATTGGCGCGATCCCGTCCAAGCACGTGCCGAAAGCGGTGAAGACTCTGACCGACCGCTTCGTGAACGAGAAGCAAGCGGGCGAGACGTTTCAAAAGTTCGTGCAGCGCATCGGCAAGAAGGAGATCCGAAAGCTCGTGGACGAGCTGAGCGTGATCCCGAGCTACGAGCAGGACCCGAGCTATTACTCGGACTGGGGCGACCCGCGCGAGTACACGATTGGTGATTTGGGCGTCGGCGAGTGCGCTGGTGAGGTCGTGCCGCTCGTGCAAGTCGGCCTCGCCGGCAGCGAGCGCGAGGTATTCGAAGCTCAACTATTGCTGGATGAAGGCAATAACAAGGGCGCCGCCGAGCGCGCTTTCAGCGCGATGGTGCAAGCTGCGCAAGCGCTCACGCGTGAGAAGAACTCGTTCCTCGGTGAGGGCACGGACGAGATCGTCGCTGAGTTTCGCACGCACTACTACGACACGAAGCTGTTTTTCGATCCCTTCTCGGGAGGCAAGTTCGCGCACTATTTCTTTCGCGCGTACGAGCACCGCGCGGACGCCGGTGCGTCGAAAGAAAGCGCACACCAGTTGATCGAAGAAGCGCAGCTCTTCGTGGAAGCCGCTCACCAATGCTACACGCGCATCGCGGGCGCTTTACCGTGATTTCTTGAGAGAACGATCATGCTTTCCGAACGTCTGCAGCTCAAAATCTATCTGGAACCGAGTGAGCACTTCGAGCTCGAAGCGCTGATCCCGGTGTTCCACCGCTTCATCCGCGATCAGGTGCTCAAAGAGTTGATGATCGACGTGGTCGACTACAGCCACGTGCCGAACGGCCCGGGCGTCGTGCTGATCGGGCACGCGGCGGACTACTACGTAGGCGCGCTCGATGGCGCGCTGGGCCTCGTTTACAGCTGTAAACGGGCGGCTCCCGAGCCCACCGCACGGCTCGAAGACGCCTTGCGTCGGCTGGTCAACGTGGCGCGTTTGCTCGAGCAGGAGAGCACAGTGAAGCTGCGCTTTCGCAGCGACGAGCTCAGCCTTCGCTTGACCGATCGCTTGAACGCGCCCAACGACGACGCTTCGTACGCTGCCGCCAAGTCGGAGGTCGAGCAGCTGTTCGCCCGCGTGTACTCGGGCGCGACGGTCTCGGTCGAGCGGCTCGTCGAGCCGCGAGGCCCACTCGGCCTGCGCGCCAAGAGCAGCGCCTCACCCGCGCTCGAAGCGCTGCTCGAAAAGCTCGGCGGCCCACCCACGAGCTGAGCGCGCGCGGCGCGTGCCAATCCTTCGCCGCTCGGTCGCGCATTTCTCTTCACGCCCCGCGGCCATTTCGCGCGCCGCGGGGCTGCTTCGCGCGGAAATCTGATGTTTAAACTTTGACTTTGTTTTGCGCGCAAGCCGGCGTTCTCGTGTGGGCCGTTTACACGTGGGGATCTGATGTTTAGATTTCGACTTTGTTTTGCGCGCGGGATCGCGTCTCGCGTCTCGCGCGCGGGGATCTGATGTTTAGATTTTGACTTTGTTTTCGCGTGCGGGCGCGGCGCGCGACGCAAATGGCTTCGCAGCGGCGCTGAGGCCGCGTCGCGCGGGGAGGCGACGCTGCGGTTGGGCTCGGCGAACCGGGCGGCGGTGCGGTTTTGGAACGCGACGCCGAAGGCTGCGCCGGGGCGGGTCGAGACGAGTGACCATCAATGCACGGCGTTTCGCGCGCGAGACCACGCCGCAGCCGCGCCGATGCCGCGCCCCAGCCGCGCTGTTAGCGGACGCGCTCAGCCCACGCCGTTGAGCGAGGCTTTGCCGTATTTGATCATGCCTTTGTCGATGAAATCGGCGTCATCAGCGAGTTGTCGATGCCGAGCGCGAGGCCGAGTGTCTGGGCGGTGGCGGTCTGCGACCGCAGACTAACCCGGCCTCACACGTCCACGGAGTCGCCGACGTGAAGCATGCCCGGTCCGTCGTGAATCAGGTTCATTCCGAACCAAACCTTGGAATCTTGCCGTCTGAACGTGGCAAGCGTGCGCATTGGCTCGAGGCTGGTTTCACCGGTCTCGATGTCGATGGTCGTCACCGAGCAGCGGTCGCAGCGCTTCACGCCGCGAAACGAGATCGCGCCGAGCCGGACGTGCGCGAAATGATCCTCGGCGAAGGCCTCGCTGCCGCTGACCACGATATTTGGCCGGAAGCGCTGCATGCTGACTGGTTTGGCCAAGCGCCGATTGAGCTCGGCCAGTGAGGCTTCGGAGATCAACAAGAACGGATAGCCATCCGCAAAGCTCACGATGTCCCCGGGGCGAGCGCGCTGCGGATTGACCGCGCGGCGCTGTGTGTCGGGCATGTACACGAGCTCGTGCGGCGCGCCCAAGAGCTCCGAGAACCAAGCGCTGCCTTCGCGGTGTGCGCATCCCGCGCTCTGATCATCCCAAATTCGTACGACGCGCGCACTGTCCGATTCGTGCCGGCGTGGCAACGTCAAAGGCGACAGGCCGGGCGCCCGCACGTGCAACGAGTCGCCGTCGGCGTCGAGCTCGGTCGTGACGAGCGCTAGCCGCGGCACCTCGCGTTGCGTGACGAAGTCGCCAGCTGCATCGACGATCATCCAGCGCCGATCCGCATCGAAGCCGCGCTCGGCCACGCGCCAATGCTCTACGCGCACACCGCGGCACGCCTTGATCGGGTACACGTACAGCGCCGAGATGACGACGGCCACGACGGCTCGAGCTCAGCGCTTGATGCCCGGGCTCGCTTCGGCGGAGCCCAAATATTTGCCGATTTCCTCGCGCTTATTTTGCACTTGGTCCAAAAGGGCGAGCGCGTGTGCGGTGCGTTGCGGCGCTGCCGAATCTGGATGCGCGAGCCGTACCTTGTCCCAGCGCAGTTTGAGCGTGTTCTGCAGCTCGCGCAGATCGTACACGGCGCGCCGGTGCACGTTGCGAAATGAATCCGACGGCCACGCGGAGTCGATCGCGACGCACAGCGCGGCGAGCGCGCCGAACACGACGGCCGCTTTGGATTGCTGCAGGCCCGCGCTCGTGGCCGCCGCCGCGGCACAGAGGAAGGCGAGGCCGCGCAGCACCCAAAAGCGCACTTTGTCTTTGCGATCGCGGTTCAAATTCGCTTCCGCCCAGCGTTCGAGATCGGCGATCTGCTCGTCAATCGCTGTCTCGGGCGCGAAGGCACCGGGACGAAAGCCCTCTGCCGTCGAAGCCTCGGTCTCGGCGCGCTCGGCGCGTGCTGAGGAGTCGGCCGGCGCGAAGCCACTCGCGGTGCGCGGGTAGTCGCTGTTCGCGCGGCGACCCTCGCGCCCCTCGAGCGCAGCGACGTCGATCTGGGCGAAGCTCCCGGACGACGTGCGGGGTGGGGGAGGCGTGAGGGGCGGCAACGGCCGTGTCGAATCCGAGGAAGCCATGTCCACGTGCTACGTCGATCAATTCACGGGTGCAACGCGTCGGCCCTAGAAATCAGGGCAAGTTGCCGCGCCATTTGATCATTCCACGGCAGCTGAAAGAGCCTTTACCAATTTTGATGCACGAAGGGGCGTACGCGCGTGTCGTAAATCTCCTTCACGCGCCGCATCACTTCACTAGATAGCGGCGGCAAATCTGCGGCTGCCACATTTTCTGCGACTTGCTCGGGGCGCTTTGCGCCTGGGATCGAGCAAGTGACAGCGTCGTGCATCTCGATCCAACGCAGCGCAAATTGCGCGAGAGTCATGTTCGACGGCGCGAGCGCGCGTAGCTCATCGACCACGTCCACGCTCGTATCGAAGTCGAACCCAGAGAATGTCTCGCCGCGATCGAACGCGGCGCCGGCGCGATTGAACGCGCGATGATCATCGCTCGCGAAATGTTGCCCCTTCTTCATCTTGCCGCCGAGTAGCCCCGAGGACAACGGCAGCCGCGCCAAGATGCCGACCTTGCGCCGCTGCGCTTCGGCAAAGAAGAGCTCCGCTGGGCGCTGACGGAAGATATTGAAGACAATCTGCACGCTCTGCACGCTTGGATATTCTATGGCTTTGAGGGCCTCTTCCACGCGCTCGACGCTCACGCCATAGTGCTTGATTTTACCTGCGCGCTTCAGGTCGTCGAGCACGCCGAAGACCTCGGGCAGGTAGTAGACGTCGGTCGGGGGGCAATGAAGTTGCACGAGGTCGAGCGCCTCGACTTCTAGGTTTTTCGCGCAGCGCTCCGTGTATGCGGTGAGGTTCTCGCGCGTATAGCTCGCGGCGACGTGCGGGTTCGAACGCCGCCCCACCTTGGTCGCGACATTGAAGATCGGGCCGCGTTCACGCTTCAAGCGCGCCAGCAGTTGCTCGCTGTGCCCATCGCCATAAACATCCGCCGTATCGAAGAAGTTCACGCCTAGGTCGAGCGCGCGGTGCAGCGCTTTGAGCGATTCTGCGTCGTCGACCGGCCCCCACGTGCCACCGATTGCCCAAGCGCCGAAGCTGATGGCCGAAACATTGAAACCAGTGCGACCGAGCGCGCGATATTGCATGGCGCGAAAGCCTACACCGGGGCAAGGCTCCGGTGCTACGACTTGAAATCTCATGGAGCAAGCGCGTCTTCTGCAGGCAATAGCCGCCTTCGATCGAGCCAATGCCGAGGACCCGAATCGCGTTACGGTCGACGGTGTCGCGCGGCCGCGCGAGCTCGTGCACGCCGAGCGCCTGTCCGCCTGGGTGCATCGGCTCGAGCCGAACGCCTCTGAAGCGCTTTTGCTTGCGGCGCGTTGTCAGCACATTCGTCGTTGGCAGATCCCTCGTGATTCGTACCCCGCTGGCCGCGTCGGCTATTTGCGTTGGCGCACCGAGCTTTCACGCTTTCATGCTGACACCGCGGCGCGCCTGCTCGAAGACCAAGCTTACAGCACCGAGCTGATCGACGCCGTGCGCCGCATCAATCTCAAGCAAGGCCTGCGCAGCAACCCCGACTCGCAAACCATGGAGGATGCGCTGTGTCTCGCCTTCCTAGAATTCGAATTCGACGACTTCATGCGCAAATATGCGACTGAAAAGGTGCTCGAGATCGTGCAAAAAACCTGGAAAAAGATGTCGCCGCGCGCGCACGCCTTGGCGTTGAAACTGCCGCTCAGTAGCGCCGCGCTCGGGCTGGTCGAGCGCGCGCTTCACGCGGGGTGACGTACTGCTGCCAGATTCCGCGCGGCTCGCCGCTCACACCGGCGCAGTCCAGCGGTCCCTCGAGCTCGCTCCGAGCTCGGTGCCCTGCGGCGCCTTGAATCTGATGTTTAAGTTTAAACTTCAGAGGTGAAATGAAAGGGGGCGCTTTCGGCAGGTCTCGGGCGTAAATATTTTGAGTGCCAGCGCGTGGCTGGCTCGACAGTGGTCGCGGCAATCAGGGTGAATCTCCGGGACTCAACGCAGGCGTTGGCGCAGTTTGTCGATGCTCATGGCGATGACGATGATGAAGCCGGTGAAGATTTCTTGGACCCAGTTGGGGAAGCCGAGGTGCGTGCAGCCGGCTTTGATCACGGTGAGCAAGAGCGCGCCGACGAGGGTGCCTGCGGCCGAGCCCTGACCTCCGGACAGCGAGCCGCCGCCGATCACGACCGCGGCGATCACCTCTAGCTCGAGGCCAACCGAGTCGGTCGGATCGCCGACAGTGAGCGTCGAGAATTCGAGCACTCCCGAGAGTCCAACCAGCAGCCCCGCGAGCGCATAGACGAAGAGCGTCGTTCTCGGGATCGAGATGCCGCACAACCGCGCCGTCTCCACGTTCGAGCCGACGGCCACGATTTGGCGTCCAATTTTGGTGTAGTTGAGCAGCCCTACGCCAAACAGCGTTGCGGCGAACATCAACCACACGCCCGCTGGCAGCGCCAATGAGTGAGCGTGGCTCTGCATCAAGTGCTCGAGGCCGCGCGGATCGGCGTCGATTTTCTGTTCGTCCGCCAAGCCTTTGGCGACGCCGCGCAGGACGCTCATCGTGCCCAATGTGACGATGAACGGCGAGATGCGCAGCCCGGTGACGAGCGCGCCGTTGAACAGCCCGAGCGCACCGCCGGTGAGGATGCCGAAGGTTGCGGCTGCGAGCGGGCTCGCGCCGCCGCGCAAGCTCTGCGCGACGACGACCGTGGTCAGCGCGACCGCGGAGCCGACCGATAGATCGATACCGCCGAGCACGATCGTGAAGGTCATGCCGACGGCCGCGATGCCCACGACAGCGGTCTGGCGCAGCATGGTCACGAGGTTGGTCTCGCGCGCGAAGGTGTCGGGCGCGAGCGCGGTGAACAGCACGTACAAGAGTGCAAGCGCGAGCAGTGGGCCGAACCAGGGCAGTCGCAATAAGCGACGGAGCTCGCTCATCCCGTCGCCTCCAGCAATACGTCGTGCTCGCTGAGCTCACTCGTCGGGCGCGCTGGGCCGAGCTTGCCGCGCACCATCACGGCAATGCGATCAGACACACCGAGCAGCTCCGGTAAGTAGCTGGACACCAGCAAGACCGCATTGCCTCGAGCTGCCAGGTCGTCGATGATGCGATACAGGTCGGCGCGGCTGCGTACGTCGACCCCGCGCGTCGGCTCGTCCAATAACAGGACATCGACTCCGTGCTGGAGCAAGCGCGCAAAGCACACTTTTTGTTGGTTTCCACCGGATAAATCGCACGCTCGCTGCTCCGGCCCCTGCGCGCGAATGCCGAGCTGTTCGATGTAAGCCCGCGCCACGTCTGCGCGGCGCCGCGGGCTCACCAGGCCCCAACGCCCGAGCGCATCGAGCTTCGAGAGAGTCATGTTGTCGCCGATCGTGAGCGACTCGGCGAGGCCTTCGCGCTTGCGATCTTCGCTGAGCAGACCCACGCCCTGCGCGAGCCGGCGCGCGGGGGAAGCGGGGCCGAGCAGGGTCTTCACCGTGAGCGAGCCGCGCTTTACGGCGTCGAGCCCGAAGATGGCGCGTAGCAGCTCACTGCGCCCAGAACCGAGCAGCCCCGCAATGCCGAGCACCTCACCGCGACGCAGCCTGAGCGTGGCGGCGAGCGGTAGCTTTTGACCCGCGAGCTCGCTCAGCTCGAGCACCGTGTCACCGGGGGTGCGCGCCGAGCGAGGAAACAGTTCTTCGACCTGGCGACCCGCCATCATTTGCACTAGCTTGCTGCGTGTCGTTCCGGCGATGTCCCCGCTGGCCACGAAGGCGCCGTCGCGAAGCACCGTGTAGCGCTGGGCGATACGCTCCACTTCTTCCAGAAAGTGCGACACGTACAGGATCGCGATGCCGCGTTTCGTGAGCTCACGAACGACCTCGAACAAGCGCGCGGTCTCGCTCGAATTGAGCGTGCTCGTGGGCTCATCCAAGATCAAGAGACGGCACTCCTTTTGAGCCAGTGCCCGCGCCAAGCACAACAGTTGCCGGTCGCCCTGACCGAGGTCGCCTGCGCGCCCGTCGAGATCGGGCAGTGGCGCGTCCTTCGGCAACACTTGCCTGAGCGCTGCGCTCGCGCGCTCCGTTCGCGCTCGCCGATCGATGATGCCGAAGCGCCCAGGCAGTGAGCCGAGCAACACGTTCTCGGCCACGCTCAGGTCCGGGCACAGCGCGGGCTCTTGCGACACGAACGCGACGCCCAGCGCTTGCGCGTGCTGTGGGCTGTCCGGTGAGTAACGCTCACCCGCGAGCTCGAGCGTGCCCGCGTCCGGCGCTTGAGCTCCAGCTAGGATTTTGAGCAGGGTGCTCTTGCCGGCGCCATTTTCACCGAGCAATGCGTGCACTTCACCCGCGCGCACCGTGAGCGATACGCCGGAAAGCGCGCGTGTCGCGCCGAAGCTCTTGTCGAGTCCCGACACGAGCAAGCAGACGGCGCTGCTCGCGTTGCTCATGCCCGTGGTCGCGCGCGCGTCATGGTGCGTCGAGCCATTGGGCTAAATTCGGCTTGACCAGCTCGGCCACGTCCGGGCTCGCTAGGTTGTCCTTGTCGACCAAAGTGGCGCCGGTGTCGATGCGCGCCGGCACGGCTTCTTTCTTGAGATGCGCGGCCAGCGTTTTCACGGCGAGGTAGCCCATCTTCATCGGGTCTTGCAGCACGAGCGCGTCGATCTGACCGGCGCTCACGGCGCTCATGAGCTTGTCCGACGAATCGAAGCCGATGAAGTGCACTTTGCCCGCGAGCTCCGCTTTTTGAAGGGCGAGCAGCATGCCGAAGGTGGTCGACTCGTTGGGTGTGAAGATGCCATTGACCGTCCCTTTTGCGGCGTTCTTCGCGAGGAGCAGATTCTCGCTCGCCGCGTGTGCGCTCTCGGTAGTCGCGCCGCCGAAGCGGTTGTCCGAGACGACCTTGATGTCCGGGAACTTCTTGAGCGCCTCCAAAAAGCCTTCTTCACGGTTGGTCGTGCTGGCCGAGCCTTCCAAGTAACGCAGCACGAGCACGTTGCCCTTGCCGTTCAAGAGCTTGCCCATGCGCTCGCCGGCGAGTGCGCCTGCGGCGTGATTGTCGGTCGCTACGAAGCTGACGTAGGATTTGTCTTTCAGGTCCGAGTCGAAAATGACGACTGGGATCTGCGCGTCGCCCGCCGCTTTTACCGGGGCCGCCAGTGCGGTGTCGTTCAGCGGCGCGAGCACGATGCCGGACACGCCCTGCGCGGTGAAGCTCTGCACCAAATCGACTTGCGACTTCAAGTCGTCTTCTTTGAGCGGGCCTTTCCAGACGATGTCGACGCTGGCCTCGCGCGCTGCCTTCACGGCGCCCGCATGAACTGCTTTCCAGAATTCGTGCGTCGTGCCCTTCGGAATGACGGCGATCCGAACCTGCGCGGGCTTGAGCGGTGCGCCGCCTTCGTCCGCTTTCTTCTTGCAGGCGCCAGCCAGCAAGCAACACAGCGCTAGCACCCAAACTAAGAGTCGGTTTTCGCGAGCCACGGTCCGGATTCTAAGCACAAAAAAGAGCGAGCAGCTCTTTTCAGGGCTGCTCGCTCGCCGGTAACGGACCGCGCTCGGAGAAAGCGCGGCCTGTCTGAGTCTCTGGTTCAGCGCGCCATGGGTACGGGTGGCGGGGCAGCAAAGCCACCGGGGAACGGATTGGCCGAATCACGGCGCTGCAGCTCACGCTCCGTCCACGGAAAGGACGTGCCTTGCTCGTGGAAGAAGGCGACGCCGATCACACCCACGTTGCGGTCGCTGCCTTTGCGGGCTGCGTACGAATCCTTCACGGCGCCGAAGCGGAAGGCGGCTACTGCAGCTTGACTGCGCCGAAAGCCGTCGATTTCCAAGGTCGACCAAGCGTTCACCAAATAGCCGCGCTTGGTGAACGAGCCACCTTGACCGTCGAGTACGTCGAGGCCATCGACCGTCGCGACCGCTTCGAAGCGATTGCCGGTGTGGTTCTCGATTTGGATCACATAGCGCTCGCCGTCCGAGCCCGCGACGTAGTCGCGATTGCCGAAGTTCGCGCTCGGCAGGGGCGAGCCATTTTCATCCAGCAAACGTACGCTGACCGCGCCTTGGCCGGCGTCGACGCCGCTCTGATCGAAGCTCGCGTAGGAACTGCCTATGCGACGTGCCATGGCTTGAATGCCGGCTTCGTCGTTGTAGTTGAGCGATACGAGTG
>DATHOI010000085.1:0-2185 GCA_035485095.1 Polyangiaceae bacterium
GTCCGAGAGCTGTCTCGGCGCCGCTCGCGTGCATCGTTCCGGCTTGGGCGCTCCGCCCGACCTGCTGGCGGCTGAGGGCGAGGAGCTGAAAGCCTGCGCGCTCGGTCTGGGCTTGGCCTGTGAAGTCGTGGGCGATCGGCATCCGGCAAACGAGGCTGTCGCGCTGTATCGAAAGGCCTGTGATTTACCGCCGAGTCTGCCACGTGCCTGCCTGAAGCAGGCGCGGGCCAGCGAAGCCGTGAGCGCGCCTAGCGCCGTGATCTTGGCGACCTACGAGCATGCCTGCGAGCGGCTCTCGGCTGACGCTTGTCGATGGGTATCCGAGCACGTCGCAGCCCCCAATCAGGAATCCCCTGCTCTGAGCGCCGCGCTGCGGCGCTTTTGCGATTCGGGCTCGGTCTGGGCCTGCGCGCCAACCTACGACCCGCAAAAATACGGTGACGAGCTGGTGACTTTTTGACCCTCGGAGTGAAGCCAGTAATCGTTTGCGAATCGACTCAGCGAGCGTCACATGAACACAGAGATCAAGATCACTCACGTTGGCCAAACAGTTAGTGTCGACCTAGAGAAAGGGACTGGCACGTTCGAGTTATTCCTCAACGAGGTCCCGACGGACGAATGGCGGAAGCTCTTCGCCAAGATTCACTCCAAGGACTACTCGATAGCGATGAAGACGACTGAGCAGCCCGTTTGCATCGAAGTGACCTGTCACCCCGACGACGTGCAAGAAGCTGCGGAAGCCATCAAATGGGCGCTTCAAAAGAGCAATGAAAAGCTCGACGACCAGATCAAGAAGGCAGAACGCAAAGCGCTCGAACGCGACAAGGCGACCACAGAGCTGCAAGAGAAGATGTCACAACAGCTCGCGCTGCTAAAATTCGAGTGACCCAGTCGACGACGAACCGCACGGCGATGATCGTCAGCGGTGGCCTGACGAGTCGAGCGACACGCTCCGAGCGGGCTCGAAATCAACCCGGTGCTTTCACGTCACTGACGTGAACGCGGACCTCGACGATCTTCGTGCCGGCAAACGTGAACTGCTCTGCGATGTACATCACTGTGGTAGTGCCCGCGACGTTCACGCGCGAAGTTGCGAACACGGTGTTGCCGTCGCCGTACACGCCGAGCAGCTGCCAGGTCCCAAAGTCATAGTAACGGCGCACGTTGGGATAGAAGGTTTGGAATTCCTGGAGCCCCTGATAGGTGCCACCGAAGGGCAGCATTGCCGGCTCGTGCATCACGAGGTTGGGCTCGAACCGATCGGGAAAGTCCTCGAGTTGCTTTTTCTCCCCGAGCATTTTGGCAATAAAGGCTTTGTTCGACTCGGTTGACGTCATCCTCTGCTCCTGACAAGCGGCGCTCAGCGCTGCGATGAGGATCGTGGCGGTTCTGCGGTCGAGCGCGAAGCCGGTGCCCCAATTGAACACCTCCCTTTGTGGGTTCCCAACGCTCGCGTGTCAACGTGGCCAAGATGCTTGCCGCTGCGGACCGCCGCGCGAAGATATGTCGAGAGAGAGCACTGGTCTGCCGCTCGCCACGCGTGTCGTAGTTCAGCTGCTGAGTGGGTGTGTATTGGGCGCAATCCTGTGTCGAGCGTAGACACTGTGTTTCGGGGCGGGCATTCACATTCGGTCACACGACACACGGGTTGGGCGGACATCATGTGTCGCAATTCGTCGTCGATTTGTTGCGCCGATGTCGCCAGAATCTGCGCACGCTTGCCATACGGTCCGCCCGCGATTCACTTCGCGTTGCTCCTGCCTTGGAAGGTACTCATGATCCGCATTTCTTCTGGTTCCACGCGGCGCGCTGCGTTTTTCTTGGTCGTGACTGTCTCGGGTGCCTTCAGCGCGCTCGGCTGCGGGTCGTCTAGTGATGACTCGTCGGCACCGAGCAGCGCAGCCGGCATGAGCGACTCGGCCAGCGTCGGCGGTGCGTCGAGCGACGCGGGCACGGCTGGAACGAGCGCGGGCGGCGCCTCGAGCGCGGGCACGTCGAGCGCGGGCGGCGCATTCGGCGGTACGTCTGCTAGTGGCGGGTCGAGCGCTGAAACCGCGGGCACTGCGGGCCAAACGAGTGGTGGCGCGTCGAGCAGCGCGGGCTCGGCTGGTGCAACGGGCAGCGGTGCGGGCGCTGGCGGAGTCGCCGGTGGCAGTGCGGGCGGCGCAGCAGCGGGCGGCGCAGC
>DATHOI010000086.1:0-4243 GCA_035485095.1 Polyangiaceae bacterium
ATACCGCGAACACCAGCGCGCGCCTGTGCGGCGTCGCCAACTCCGGCCAGGTGTTGGTCAGTGAAGCCACGCTCGCCAAGCTCGCCGGCAAATTCGTGTACGAGGAGCTGCCGCCCGCGCACCTCAAGGGCAAAGAAAAGCCGTTCCGCGTGTTCGACGTAAAAGGCCTGCACCCGAGCGTGCAGGTCCCGGTTGCCGTCGGCACCTGACCGTTCGTTGTTGGTCACCGAAAGCGGGCGCGTGCTCACCCAGCCTTCGGCGTCGCGGACGCTCTGCGCTCGCCTAAGCGCGCCCGTCTCGAACGCCTCGCACCACGAGTAGTGCGTGCCTTGTTTTTCCAACGCGCGCTCCATTGGCCGTACGCGCTCTCCAACGCCGCGGCGGAGCTCTGCACGCCTCCACGCCTCGCGCGCCTCGCGCGCCGGAGCTGGTTGCGAGCCGGCACCGCTGCGAAATTGGGTGCTCGGCGCGCGCGCTTCGCGCTGGGCGGCTTCGTGTAATTCGACGCCGAAGGCTGGGCGGCCCGCATCGGCTGCGTGACCATCAACCAGCCGGGAGGCTCTGGTGCCCCGTGCGGCCGCGCTTTTCCGATAGCGCGCAGCGAGCCAAAAAACCGGCCTGACGCGTTGCGGCGCAAACTCGCCACAACTCCCCTCGACAGCTCTGCGGACTCGCGACAGAGTCCCCGCCCTGAATGGCGCACATCCTGGCCTTCGAGCGACCCGTCGTGGAGCTCATCACGCGTGTTCGCGAGCTGCGAGAGCTCGCGAGTGAAGACGACCGTTTCGGCTCCGAGCTCAAGCGACTCGAAGACAAGGCCGCGAAGCTAGCGCGCGAAGTGTTCGCCAAATTGTCACCGATGCAGAAGGTGCAGCTCTCGCGGCACCCGAATCGGCCATACACGAACGACTACATCGAGCGCCTATTCGAAGACTTCGTGGAGCTGCACGGCGATCGACGCTTTGCGGAAGATGCCTCGCTGATCGCCGGAATCGGCAAATACCACGGCCGGAGCGTGGTGGTCGTGGGTCATCAGAAGGGCCGCACCACCAAGGAGCAGATGTCGCGCAATTTCGGCATGCCGAACCCGGAGGGCTACCGCAAAGCCATCCGCATGTACGAGCTCGCCGAGCGCTTCAATCTGCCGATCTTCACCTTCGTCGATACCATGGGCGCCTACCCCGGGCTCGGCGCGGAGGAACGCGGCCAGAGCGAAGCGATCGGCGCGGCGATCGAGGTGATGTCGCGCATGACCGTACCGATCATCACCAGCGTGATCGGTGAAGGCGGCTCGGGCGGCGCACTCGCGCTCGGTGTCGCCAACCGCGTCTTGGTCTTGGAGTTCAGTTACTACTCGGTCATCACTCCCGAGGGTTGCGCGGCAATCTTGTGGAAGAGCGCGGAACGCGCGCCGGACGCGGCTGCGCGCCTGAAAATCACAGCCCCCCATTTGCTCGAGTTCGGGATCGCCGATCAGATCGTGGAGGAGCCACCGGGCGGCGCTCATCAGGATCACGACGACGCAGCAAAACGCCTGGATCGCGCGCTCTATTCCACGCTCACTGAGCTCTCGTCCTTGTCCCGCGAAGGGCTGCGTGAGGACCGCTACCAGCGCTTCCGCAAGCTCGGCGCGTACGTCGCCTGACTCGCTCGTGGCTCAGCGAGCTCAGGGGATCCCGCATTTCGGTTTGACACCAAGCGCGCTGGCACGCCACGCGCGCTTGCTCGACCGTGCCCTTCGCCGAAAACACGTCACACGCTACATGGCCCGGCAGGTCTACGCCACGGGAACGGTGGCGATCCCGTCCAGTGGCGCCGATTGAGTTCGTAAGCTCGATTGACAATGTCGCCTCACCGCTCGCGATAGGCGAAACGGTCGCGAATCTATGTACTTTCTTGCAGGCGTTGTTTGCACTCACCCAACAGATCGCGGGTACGGCTGGAGCCGCAGCGAGTGACGCCGATTTCACGCGCCGCGAGCACGAAGTCGAGATCCTTGATGCCGCCCGAAGCTTTGACCTGCACTGCTGCGGGCGTGTGCTTCCTCATCAAGCGCAAGTCGTCGAGTGTGGCGCCGGAGCTGCCGAAGCCAGTCGAGGTCTTCACCCAGTCGACACTCAGATCGCCGCAGATTTCGCAGAGCTCCACTTTCTGCGCTTCGTTCAAGTAGCAATTCTCGAAGATGACCTTCAACTTAGCGCCGCGAGCGTGCGTTTCGTCGAGCACGGCGCGGATGTCGGCGCGCACGTAGCTAAAATCCCCACTCAACGCCTGGTGCAAATTGATCACCATGTCGAGCTCGACCGCGCCGTCACCGAGTGCCAAGCGCGCCTCAGCTACCTTCGCGGCAGTCGCTTGGCCACCGTGTGGAAAGCCAATCGTCGTACTCGCCTTCACGTTCGAGCCGGCAAGAACCTCAGCGCAACGGTTCAAGTAAGACGGCACGATGCACACGCTCGCCACATCGCACTCGAGCGCGAGCTGAATGCCGGCTTCGAACTCGGCGAGTGTGGTGCTGGGAGCCAGCATCGAATGGTCGATCATCTTCGCGATGTCGCGGTACTCGTAGGCCATCCGCCGACAATACCGCGCTCGGCTGATTTTACACGGTCCGGCGCAGCGACCTGCGCTGCGCGCCAAACACCGCTCGGCGCTTGCTCGAGCTCACGGCTCGTGGCATCCTCCGTTTGCAATGTTTGCTCCGAGCACGTTCACGACGACGAACACGACGGGAATTTCCCGGGCATCGTCTCGTGTGTACGCGCTCTTCGCATAAGCACCAAAAGAGACAAAAGCCCGCCGGAAGACGCGGGCTTTTCGATTCTCGTCGAGTCCCGTTTCGCCGGCCAACGAAACGGAACTGTCATGCTCGAAGCATCGGATCATCGCGTCATCGGCCAACAACTCGACCTCTTTCATTTGCAAGAAGAGGCGCCCGGCATGGTGTTTTGGCACCCGCGCGGCTACGCGCTGTACCGTGCGCTCGAAAGCGTGGTGCGAGCCTGGACGGCCCACGACGGCTTCGAAGAGGTGCGCACACCCGAGCTCTTGCGCAGCGCGATCTGGGAGCAAAGCGGCCACTGGCAAAACTTCCGAGAGCACATGTTCGCGTTCGAAGACGACGGCAAGAGCGCGGCGATGAAGCCCGTCAATTGCCCAGGTCACGCTCAGATCGTGAGAAAACGGTCGCTCTCGCATCGCGATCTGCCGCTCCGGTTGGCGGAGTTCGGCGTGGTGCACCGCGACGAGCCGAGCGGAGTGCTGCACGGGTTGATGCGCCTGCGGCAATTCACCCAAGACGACGGGCACGTGTTTTTGGCCGAAGTGGACATCGAGCGTGAGGTCGCGCGCTTCTGCAGCTCACTGCACGACTTCTACGAAGCGCTGGGCTTCTCGGAAATCGCGGTGAGCTTCGCCACGCGCCCCCCGCAGCGGGCGGGCTCGGACGAGCTCTGGGATCGCGCCGAGCACGCACTGGAGAACGCGGCGCGCCGCGCAGGCCTGCAGACTCGGCACAAGCCGGGTGAAGGCGCGTTCTACGGACCGAAGCTCGAGTTCGAGCTTCGCGACCGGCACGGTCGCGCTTGGCAGTGCGGCACGATCCAACTGGATTTCGTGCTGCCGGAGCGCTTCGAGCTGAGCTACGACGACGGTTCCGGAAAGCGAGTGCGACCTGCCATGTTGCACCGAGCGATGCTCGGCAGCTTGGAACGCTTTCTGGGCATTCTGCTCGAGCACCACGCCGGAAGAGTCCCGGCGTGGCTCGCTCCGGAGCAAGTGCGCGTGCTCCCAGTGCATCGCGAACAGCGCGGCTGCGCCGAAGAACTCGTCTTGCGATTGCGGGAGCGCGGACTGCGCGCGAGCTGCGATGCCGGCGACGCGACGCTCGGTCGCCGCGTCGCGAGGGCGTACGAGCTGTGCGTACCGCTACTCTGGGTGGTCGGTGCGCGCGAAGCGAGCAACGGCACCGTGGCCGAGCGCTCGCCTGCCGGCACGCAGCGCCTGCTCCCGGTCGTCTCCGCGCTGGACGCCGCGGCGAATGCCTCCGCGCTCCCGCAGCCGAGACGCCCCGCGGACACGGCGACCAGCCCGTTCAGTGACTAAACGCGCTCAGGGCCGACGGGCGCGCCGGAAACGCGCCGTCCGTCGGCTCGCCACCCAGAAGCGGCCGGAATTTCAGCGAGAGTGCAGTGCGTCTCATTTTGGAAACATGGCGCATGCCAGCCGTTCCGGGCCTAAATCG
>DATHOI010000087.1:0-4853 GCA_035485095.1 Polyangiaceae bacterium
GTCCGAGAGCGTCCAGCGTTCTTCAGCGTTTCCGAAGGTCAGCACGGCGCCCTTGGTGAGGCGGTACGCGCGCCCGGGCTCGACGGGCGTGCCGTTGAGCTGGGTGCCGTTGCGACTGCCGCGATCCAAGAGCTCCCAGCCGCTCCCAAACCAGCGGATCACCGCGTGCTGCGAGGAGACGTGCTTTCCGGCCAGGCGGAGCGCGCATTGCGGTCCGCGACCGATCAGGTGCTCGGGCGTCAGGACACACCGACGCGAGCCGCTCACTTCGCGCAATTCCGCCATGAAAAACGCGGAGATTACAGCACATGCCCGAGGGAACTGCGAGCCACTGCAATCGACGACTCGGGCTCGCAGCGCGTAGCAAAGAGTTGCAGCTATCCGGCGCTACTTGGCGCCTCGGACAGGAGTCGACGATGGAGCTCAGTCACGACCAGGTGGACCAGGTGGCGGTTCCCGCCAGGCCGCTCGAGATGGCCGCTCACCGCGCCGTGCTGATTGACGAGGCGAACCAGCCAGCCAGCCTCTCGGCCCTGTGGACGGAGTTGGTGGGTGGCGGCTGCAAGGTGGAGGAGTGCGTCTTCAACGCACAGAGTTGCGCCGTGGTCGTGAGCCGCGGGCATTGCAATGGCGCGCAGGCTTTGTCCAAACGCCACGCCGACATCTTGGAGCGGTCGTTGATTGGGGGAGCACGCAAGTCCCTAGCGGTCGAGCTCGGTTTGTGTCCGTCGAGCGTCGCCGAGATCTTGAAGCAAGGCTTCACGTTCATGGGCCTGTCGTGTTGGCCCTCGCGTATTCCGCTCTTGCTGGTGATGGCAGCGCACGCCAAGCGCATTCCGGAGCTGGAGCGAGCCGCCAGCTCGATCATGGCCGAGAACTCACGCTTCTCGCGGCAGACCATTAGCTTCTCTCGCCCGGACAGCGCGCTCTCGACGCGCTTGTCACCCGCTGAATACGCGGTCACGAGTCTGCTCGTCGAAGGGAAGAGCTATGCCGAGATGGCGGTGCTGCGCCAGACCTCGGTGCGGACCGTCGCCAATCAGTTGGCGTCTGCGTTTCATCGCCTCGGGGTCTCGGGCCGCGCCGAGCTCTTGTGCTCGTTGGCGAAGGACCGTTCGGAGAGCTTTCGGGCGTCGCTCGGCCGGTCGCGGAGCGTCGCCCGGCTCCCGCGCGACGAGCCGTCGGGCTTCCTGCGTGTCGCCGGCGGCGCGCGCGGCTAGGCGAGCCCGAGGCTTCTGCCTATTGTCGGTGCCTATGAAAAATGGGTAGAACCCCTGAGCTGCTGCGCAAGAAGCACAGCCAAATAGGGTAGAGCCACGGGAAATGAGGCGCTTCGGATTCTCGACAATGACGGTCTTGCTCGGGCTCGCCCTGGCTGTGCCTGTCGTTGCGAGTGAGCCGGACGTGGCAGAGGAGCTATTTCGAGACGGGCATGCGCTCTTGAAGGAGCACCGCTATCCCGAGGCGTGTTCGAAGTTTGCGGAGAGCCAGCGTCACGATCCGGCTTCTGGCACGTTGCTCGCGCTCGCCTATTGTCAGGAGCTCGCGGGGCTCCTCGCTAGCGCCCGAGCAAGCTACGTCGCTGCCGCAGAGTTGGCGCGCACCGAGCACCAAAACGAGCGTCAACGCGCGGCGACGGAGCGCGCAGCGTCGCTAGCTGAACGCGTTTCGACTTTGACCGTCATCGTGCCTCGAGCGCTCTTGGAGCTGCCGACGATCGTCGTGAAGAGCAACGGGGTCGAGCTGGGACGCGACCAGTGGGGTCAGCCGATCCCGAGCGACGGCGGAAATATCGAGTTACTGGTGACGGCATCGGATCGGTCGCCCTGGTCGATGCATCTCGCGCTCGGCCCGGAGCGCGATCAGCGTGTGGTGACCGTGCCGCTGCTCTCGGGGCTCGTTGCGCCAAGCCTCGTGACGCCGCCCGCGGTGTTGCCCAGCACGGCTCCAAGCGCCGCCGTTACGCCGAGCGCTCCGCCGCTCGCGGATCACGGCTACTGGACTGCGCCGCGCGTGGTCGGTTGGGCCGCGCTGGGCGCTGGAGCCGTCGCTGGGGTCGGCGCGTTGTACTTCGTGGCGTCCGCCAAGTCCGCGCAGACGGACGTGCAAGACGCGCTCGTCGCCGAAGAAGCCGCACCTCCCAGCGCGCGCGCGCCCTGGGATTCCGTCGGCCACGCGCGTGAAGAGGACGGCCGGCGCGCGCAGGCGCTCGCGCAAGGCTTCGGCGTCGCTTCCGGAGTACTGCTGGTCGGTGGCGCTGCGCTTTTGCTCTTTGGCTCGAGCAACCGGGATCGAGAAGTGCCGAGCGTTTCGCTCTCGGTTGCGCCCGGTGCCGAGCAGATCAACTACGCGGCGTCGTTCTAGTGTCGTGAGTCGATCCGAACACCCAGAAATTTCAGGTCAGCCCTTCCCGAGCTTGTCGATGGCGAGCTTGAGGCTGTCGACGGTGGCGCGGATGTACTTGATGTCGTCACGCAGCTCAGCCGAAACGCCCGATTCGATTCGCTCGCTGACGGCGTGAACCGCCTCGGCGAAGGCCCCCGGTGAAAGCAGCGGCACCTGCGTGAACTCCGGCGAGCCGATGATAGGCTTGCTGCTACCTGAGGCACCGCTGTCGTAAGTCAAATCGACACGAACTTGATAGTTGGAGTCGGCTAGCAACGCCCGCAGATTCGTATATTCGGCGGCCGTGATGAAAACCACCGCGGTGCAAGCCGTGGTGCTGTATGTGCCGCTGTCGGTCGTGGCAGTGCCAATCACCGTGACGACCCTCAGTGCTGGCGTTTGGCGATTGGGGTCCTCGGGCAGCCGGACGTCTGGCGGGCTGAGCGGGGCGGTCGTACCGGGGGTGACGAACATATAAACGGAAACGGGTGTCGTCATGAGGTGTTCTCCAGTGCGTTCACGGAGACCGTTAGTGGCGCGTGCGCGCGCAACTACGGTTGGAACGTGAATTCACCAGAGCACCCTGCATCGCACGCGTCAATGTGGCTCACAATGCCACCTGCGATGTAGTTCTCCAAATCATACACTCTCACACTCTGCGAGGTAGTGAGTGTCGCTGCGAATCGAGAGTCCGCTGACCACATAGGTGCTCCCGTATTCGCGAGTCCGCCGCACCAGGTGCTGGGCCCGTCCGTGAACTCCTCGTTGCACGGAGCCGAGCTTTGCAATGAGCCGGCATCCCCGTAAAAGCTCGACACGCCGTTCTTTTGCAAGGTAATGACGCCCAATCTGCCGCTGATTTGCCAGAGCAACAGTGTTTCGTCCGGCGAAAAGGCAAGTTGACTCGGATCGGTCGGCAGTGACCCCGCGGGCGGAGATACCTGCTGCTGAACTTGCGGAGCCTCTCGCACATCTCCCACGAACAGAGTGTTGTCCGTGCTGAACGCCAACCAGTTGCCGCCGGCCGAGAAGCTGCGTCGATGTCCGATAACGTCTCCTTGTTGGTAGCCTGCGAGCTCTTTCATCGGCGCCATCGCGACTTGTGGAGTCGTCGGTCCACCCGTGAAAGTGAAGAGCCGCACCTCGCCTGTCGCGGGCCCGCCGTCGGTCGCAGTCACACGAGCATCACACGCGATCCGCTCACTGTGCGGATCCCAAGCTAGAATCGAGCTGCAGTCGTCAGTCGTCGTGGTCCAGGTCGACGGCGGGTCCTCGGTGCCCCCCGACTCGGCCGTCAACATGAGCTGCAACTTGTTCTGCGTCGGGAGCGCGACGTACAGGCCAGCGGGATCCGCAACGCCACTGACTTGGTCTGTTCCCAGATAGATGTCGTAGTCGGTACCGCCGGCACTGCCGTAGAAATCGAGCTCTGGCGAAGGACTTGGAAAGACGGCAAAGATGCCGTTCTGCGCTGGCAATAACGTAATGGGGCCGAAATACGGGCTGAAGCCCATTGGGGACACGGGGGAAAAACCGCCGCTGTCCAAGTGGGCATAGTACGGGGACACCAGGCCCGTGTCGGCGCCCGGAAGCGCATCTGCTTGGAACGCCAGATAGGCGTCGGATTGGAACCAGAGCAATTCTGAGTCGAGCGGCGCGGACGCGGGGTCGATCATCAAGACCGGCTGCAGTGGTTGAGTGCCCGTGATGCCGCCGCCGCTGGCCGGCGCAGCAACCGCGTTCGCCACGTTGATGCCGCCGAGCAGCGTGCCGGTGTCATTCCGGAAGGCGACGGCCAAGACCGAGGCGCTGTGAGACCAGGAATACTCGAGCACCGAGCCGCCCATGTCGAGCACTTGCTCTTGCCAGTTGGGCGCGATGGCCAAGACCAGATCTTGAGTGCCCCCGGCTGTTTCGGATCGTCGATAGACCAGGAACTTTCCGTCGGGCGAAAATTTGAAGTCAACTACGCCCGTGTTGTTCGCCGAGCTCTCGAGCGCGGGCGAAAGGTTGCCCAGAGCGGGGTCGAATAAGTGAACGGTGGGGTTCGCCGCCGCCGTCGAGGTGAACGCGAGCCAGCACTTGTCGCGATAGGCGAGCGGATACGTCATCTGGGTTTGAAGACCGTTGTGGTCCGTCACATTCAGCGTCAACGGTGTGGACGCGCCAGAAGGCAGAGCAGTGCCGGATACCGTTTGCAGGTTTGCGTCGAAGCTCAACCCTGCCGGGACGGACAGCGCTGTCCAAACGAACGGTGCAGTGCCGCCCGTAACGGTGATCGCGTTCGTGAAATACAGGTTGTCTTGACACGGATCGGGCAATTGATTCGGGGTGATCTGTGGGCACTCTCCCGGGCCGATGGCACCCACCGCGGGCGTGATGTCTGTCGTGACAGCGGCGCCTGTTGCGTCGTGCGTGCTGACTTGCACGCTGGGCTGCGGCTTGCTGGCGACACCGGAGACTTGCAC
>DATHOI010000088.1:0-13628 GCA_035485095.1 Polyangiaceae bacterium
CAGTGATTGGGTGCTTCGGCATCCGGTCGTGGCCAGCGGCGCTGAAGCCACGGTCTTCGCGCTGGCCGGCGGCGACGCCCTGGCGTCCTTCTGTAAGCAGTTGGTCGAGAGCACGTCTGCCGGCGCGTTCACCGCCGAGCCGCTCGAGGCGCTGGAGATGGTACCGGTGCTGCTCGTCGCAGCGAGCTTGCCGCATGTCGCGAGCGCCGATCCGGAGCAGGCCGGCCTCGGTTACTTTTCGGAGAATGACGTGGGGTTTCTCGTGCCCGTCACCCTGACGCGCTTGGCGGACAACCAGCAAACGCGCGGCTTTTTGTGCCCGTACTTGTTCGTCGACAGCCCCATCGGTCTCAGCGCCGGGAGAGAGATATTTGGTTTGCCCAAGGCGCTCGCGAAGATCCGACTTCGCCAGCAAGATGAAGCTGGGCCGTTCGATCTCGGCGTGACTGCCGACGTACTGGTGCCGAGCCCGCAGCCGCCCAAGGTTCAACAAGCAGCGATCATCGGCGTGACGAGCGCCGCAGACGCCGGGCCGCTCGACGCCGCGGGAGACGCATTGCTCGGTTTCCTGAAGGCTTGGCTGTGGCCCGACCCTGGGGCCATTGCGGGCGGCGTCTTGCACGCGCCGCTCTTTCTCGGCAAGCAGATCCGAGACGGCGTCGACCCGAAAGCGGCGTGCTACCGCGCGCTGATGCGCTGTGACTTGGAGGTGCGCAATTTGAGCGGCGTGCAGCCCAGCTTCGACCCGTTCAATCTGTATTTGCCGGCCTTTTCCAAGCCGAAGATCGGAGCACAGCTCGGGATAGGCGCCCAGACGCGGACGCGCATCGGGTTCCGCGCGAAATTCGATCTGACCTTTCCCCCGACCCGCCCTTTGACCTGACTTTTAGAATCATTGCAGAAGTGACGCATAGGTCGGCTCGGGCAGGCGTCATATCGGTGAACAGCGAGAGTGTTGGGCAGGGCGCGGGTCGCCTTGCCTTGCGTCTTCGTCATTCACCGAAGGGAAGAAGATGGCCCCTTTTTATGACAACGCCGAGCCCGCAGATTGTCGCGAGATCTGGAAGGACCTGGTCAACGGTCGCTGCAAAATCGTCGCTAGCTTTGCTACACTCGAGCGCGCCTACCTCGCCGTCGCGCGCACTGAAACGCGTCGAGCGCGCGTCACCGGTCGCAGCCTGGAGATCTTGGAGCGCGTGCTGCTCGGCAATAGTGCAAAGGTCGTCGCCATCGAGCTCGGCCTCGCTCACTCGACCATTTCCGGGTCGCTGCGACATTCCTTGGAGACACTCGGGCTCTCCGACCCTCCTTCGCGCGTGCCGCTGGGTCTAGCCATGTTGGTGCGCGCCGCTCGCGCCCAGGAAGCGGGCGGCATGCAGCAGAACCGCGGTTTGCTTTGCCACGGCGTGGCCTGTGACATCTTGAGCGCGCCGCTGCGCAGCTTGGAGCCGCTGCTGTCGCCCGCGGTGCGGGATGTCGCTTACCTCCATGCCCAGGGTAACTCCCACGCGCAGATCGCTGCGCGCCGGCGCACCTCCGAGCGCACTGTCGCCAACCAGTTGGCGAAGGCATTTCATCGTCTGGGTATCTCCGGTCGCGCGGGCCTGCTCGGCTACCTGATCGTGGCCCCGCGCGCTGCCGCGCGCGCGAACAACGCCAGCTGCTAAGCGCAGCGCTGCCGGGCCGGCGCCGGCTTCTCGCCTCGTCGAACGTAAAGACTCCTTTGCGAAGGGAGTCAGGCGCGAAAATTCGATGGCGCCCGGCATCGGTTCCAGAAACTGACCGCGACTGATCTTGTCGCACCGCGCGGCTTCGATATGCTGCGTCGGCTTGCGCCCCGACGCGCGAGCTGGGTGCGCAGTGCTCGAGCTGGTCAACATCGAAAAGAGTTTCGGCGGCGTGCGCGCGCTGCGCGGCGCGAACCTGAGCGTTCGGTCCGGCGAGATCATGGGGCTGTGCGGTGAGAACGGCGCGGGCAAATCCACACTGCTCAAGGTGCTGAGCGGTGCTCACCATTTCGGTACGTACACGGGCGAGCTGATCGTCGACGGGCGCGCGCGACAGCTGCGGGGGCCCGGCGACGCTCGGGCTTCAGGAATTGCGGTCGTGCATCAAGAATTGATGTTGGTGCCCGAGCTCAGCGTTGCGCAAAATCTGCTGCTGGGCCGCGAACCACGGCGTTTTGGCTTCCTCGACGAAGCGCGACTCGAAGCCGAAGCCCGCACTGCCCTGGCACGCTTCGGCTGGGCCGAGCAGATTGACGTGAACAGGCCCGTCCGCGAGCTCGGGATCGGGTTGCAGCAGATCGTGGAGATCGTCCGCGCGCTCTCACTCGACGCGCGCATCCTCGTGCTCGACGAACCGACCGCCGCGCTGAGCGGACGAGAAGCCAAGCTCTTCATGAGTTGGCTCGAGTCATTGAGGCAAGAGGGAACGACGTGTGTTTACGTTTCGCATCGCTTGGATGAAGTGTTCGAGCTGTGCGATCGCGTGACGGTGCTGCGTGACGGACGAACCGCGGCGACGTTCGTCACGAGCGAGGTGACGCCGGAGCGCGTCGTTGCCGAGATGGTCGGGCGCGACCTCGAGCTGACGGCGCGCGCCCTGGCGTTTCAGGCGAACGGCGCGCGACCGGTGCTCAGTGTCGAGAATTTTGGGGTGATTCGCGCGGCGCCTGCCGGCGAGCGCAAGACAACGGTAGCGCGTGCGGTGCTGTCCGGCGTCTCCTTCTCGCTCCAGCCCGGTGAGATTGTGGCGGTTTGCGGCGTGCTGGGCTCGGGCCGCACTGCGCTGTTGTCGTCTCTGTTCGGCTGCGCTCGCGCGGGCACTCGGGGCGAGGTGCGCGTCGACGGGCAGCTCGCCACGCTCGACTCACCGAGCGCCGCGATCGACCTTGGTTTTGCCTTCGTGCCCGAGGATCGCAAAGCGCACGGCCTGATTTTGGATATGACCGTGGCTGAAAACCTCGCGCTGCCTTCGCTCGCTTCGACGAACGTGATGGGGCCGAGAGCGCGCGTTGGCCTGGTTGATTCGGTGGCGGAAGCGCTGCTGGCAGAGCGACGCATCCGTTCGCTCCACATTCGCGGGGATAAGGACGCCGCGGTGTCCACGTTGTCTGGCGGCAATCAACAGAAGGTAGTGCTCGGCAAGTGGCTGGAGCAGCCGCCCAAAGTGCTGCTGCTGGACGAGCCGACGCGCGGCGTCGATGTCGGCGCCCGCGCGGAAATTTACGGCATTTTGGAGGGCCTAGCGGCGCGCGGAGTAGCGGTACTCTTTGCTTCGTCGGATCTGACGGAGGTAGTGCGCCTGGCCCAGCGCGTGTTGGTCTTGCGCGACGGTGAGCTCGTGGCTGAGCTCTGCGGCGACGACGTATCGGAGCCCGCCATCGTGCGGCTCAGCAGCGCTGCGAACTCGGGGCTCGCTGCTGAGACCGCGGCGGAGTAGCTCTCAATACAAGTACATCAAGCGTAGTCGGCCGCTCAACATAGTATCGTCCCAAGGCGTAATGCCCCCCGGCGCAAAGTGCGCCTTGGCGTACGCGCCAACGACCTTGATATAGAGCTGCTTGAAGAGCGTGTATTGGAGCGCGCCGAAGGTTTGTAGGTGACTGAACACACCTTGCTGCTGATTGGTTTCTTGGTCGTAGTTGACACCGCCGCCGAGCAGGAGGTCGTTCACGACGCGCAAGTTGGCAAAGCCACCGTAGTCCAGATCGGTCACGCTGCCAGCGGTGTCGTGGTCGCCGATCGTCGCGTTCGGATCGGTGGTGTTCATGGAAGAATATGCGTTGATGTTTCCGTAGGCGATGTTGCCGCCGAACTCTAGATACGGATCGATCACGAACTGGATCGCGCCGACACCGCCTGCGATTCTCTGACTCGCTTTAGTGAACTGGCTAGATGCCGTAAATTTTCTCTGGTAGTCGCCGGCAGCTTTGAGCTTTAGCCAGCCGAGATCGAATACGGCCGCCGGCCTAACCCCGGCGACATCGAGTGTCGTTGTCGGGTCGTAGCCGAGTTGACCCAGAAGCTCGAAACGCAGCGAGTCCGACGGGTAAACATGCGCTGCGAGGTTCATGATGCTGTCCTGGCGGTAGACGATGTTTGGGCTGTAGCTATTGCTATTGCCGAGCTCGAACACGTCAGGCGTCTTCGCCGAGTCTTTCGCGCCCTGGCGCTCGACGGTGTTCAAGTCCATCCCCATGCCAAAGTGATAGACCTCGAATGCTTCGAAGCGCCCGACCTGGACGTCCCATGTCTTCCATTGTCCCACTCGAATCCACAGATCGTCGATGTCGGAAATGAAGGGCTGATCGCTCGTTTGGTACTCGTTGCCGACGACCTCGATTTGTCCCTGCAGATAGTAATCGCCAGCCGAGTACGTTGGCGTCAGCCGCAAGAGGCCGCGTCCCTGATTCTTGAGCTGCTTGTGCGAAAACTCGTTGGGGAGGCCGTACTGCAAGCTGAGGTAGCTGATGTCTTGCCAAACGTAGCCCGACACCCCAATCCCCGTCTTCGGGTAGTACGGCCAAGGCATGCCGTGCATGTTGTTGCTCAGCCAGAGTGATCCGCCCCTGAGTCCGCGGGTCTTCCACTCAGGGTAAGCACTCGGTGGCAGTCTTTCGACCGGTCCAACCGGCGGCGGCTCATCTGCCTCCGTCGGTTTCGGTGGCACGAGCGATTCGTGGGCTTCGCCTTTGGCGCCTTCGGTCGGCTTCTTCGCGTCGTCGCTCGGCGCTGCGTCGGTGTCGGTGTCTTTTGCGGATTTCTCGGCCTTCGCGGCAGGCGCGTCGTCATCGTCGTCTTGAGCGCGAGCGGCTCCGGAGTAAGCGAAGAAGGCGGTGGAGAGCAGGCACAAAGCCCAGGCGCGTGGCGTCATCGAGAATCCCAATGCTGTGGCTCGGAATCGAGCGCGTGATCACTGAACCGTGAACGTGTCCATCAACGTGAGCTTGTCCGAGCTCGGACCCGCCATGACTTGCACTGGGCCAGTCTCGACCTTCCAGCTGCTCGAAGCGGTGTCCCAGTAGTTCAGATCCGATACGCGAATCGGAACGGGCACGCGCGCGGTCATGCCGGCAGGAATGTGCGCGCGAGTGAAGCCTTTCAGCTCCTTGTAGCCGTTCGCGCGTGTCGGCACGGTCGAGCTCGGCCAGGACACGAACGCGAACACGGTCTCGTCGGCGTCCATCGTGCCGGTGTTCTGTACGTCTACCGTCACGTTGACCACGCCACCTTGGGTGACGGTCGTGCACGGCACCTGCAGATTCGAATACGTGAATGCGGAGTAAGACAAGCCGTGACCGAAGGCGTAGGCGGGCGTCTTCTTCTGGTTATCGAACCAGCGGTAGCCGATGTAATAACCCATGAGGGTTGTGTTTCCGCTGCCGCTGAACTGCGGTTCGTCGCTGATCGAATTGGGCCAGCTCACCGGCAATTTGCCGCTGAAATTGGCCTTGCCGAAGAGCAGCGGGCCGAGCGCGGCACCGCCGGATTGGCCCGGGTACCAGGCCATCACGATCGCCGGCGTCATCGCGCCGAACGACGACAGATCGATCACGCTGCCGCCCTCGAGCACGACCACCGTCGGCTTGCCGAGCGCTAGGATGCTCTTGATGTAGTTGTTCTGCGTGGTGCCGCCATGCTTGCCGTCGAGCGCGAGGCTGGCATCGCGATCGGAGTCTTCCGGCGTGATGGTGTACTCTTCGCCTTCGTCTTCCGGCGTGAGGCCCGCGACCACGACCACGAAATCCGCGCTCGAAGCGACCGACGTGCCGCCCGAGTCGTCCATCACGACGTTCACGCCTGCGGGCGCCGCGCCCTTGATGCCGTCGAAGGGCCCGATCGCCTTCGACGGGTCGAGGTTCACGCGGCTGCTGCCGAGATCGCCGATGCGCGCATCTTTGGGGAAGTCGACCGTGCCGCTCGCGGTCACGCCCTGCAACGTCCAAGCTACCTTCAGCCCGACGACGGCGACGGTCTTTACCGTGCTCGCGATGGGTAGCGTGTTGTTGTCGTTCTTGAGCAGCACCATGCCTTCTTGCGCGGACTGCTGCGCGAGCGCGATGTGATCGGCGCTGTTGCCGATCGAGAAGCTGCCGCTATCGAAGGTCGAAGTCGGTGTTTTCAGGCCGAGCGCGCCGCTGGTCTTCGCGACGTTGAACCGGAATTTCTCGTTCATCACGTGCTGCACGGCTTGCGTCAAATCCGTCTGCTGGATCGCGCCGCCGGTGATGACCTCGAGCGTGCTGAAGTTCAGATCCCACGGCAGCTCCATGTCGAGGCCCGCGAGGATGGCCTGCGCGGCGCTGCTCGATTCTTGCTGCGAGCTCGGTGTCTGCCCGCCGGGCATCGCCCACCAATCGGTGAGCACCATGCCCTGGAAGCCGAATTCGTTACGCAAAATGTCGGTGAGCAGGTGCTTATTCTGAGTGCAGTTGATCGCCTGTCCGCTCGCCGGGGCTTGAATCAAATTGTACGCGGCCATCACGCACGACACACCGCCGTCTTTGACGATCATGCCGTAGTGACGCGCGTAAACCTCTTGTAAGGTTTGTTCATCCATCTGCGCGATGTCGTTGGCGCGGTTCTTCTCGATGTTGTTGGCCGCGTAGTGCTTCACGCACGCCGGCGCGTATTGCTGCACGCCTTGCACGAACGCCGAGCCGAGGCGTCCGAGTTGAAATGAATCCTCGCCGTAGGTCTCTTCGGAGCGACCCCAGGCTGGATTGCGCAGGATATTCACGGTCGGCGCGAGCAGCATCGTGCGGCCCGAGGCGATCAGCTCGTCGCCCATTGCGGCGCCGATCTTGTTCTCGAGATCGACGTCGAAGGTCGCGCCGCGCAGCGAAGCCGCGGGAAACACCGTGGAATAGCCCTGCGAACCGTTCGGCTTCATCGCATCGAGGTTCACGCCGCGCGGACCGTCATTGAATAGAAAGCCCTTCACGCCGGCTTGCGTGTCGTCAGGGGTGCGGAAGATGTCGGTGTAGCCGCCGATCATCGTGCCGCGCAGCTGGTTCGCCTTCTGCGTCACGCTCATGCCGTTCACCGCGTTCTGGGCTTGGGTCTTCGCCGTGTCGCTGATGGCGTAGCCGCTGGTGTACGGCAGAGCGCCTTGCTGATTCGGGCTGTCGCCGCATGCCATTTTCATCACCGTGCCGCCGCCGGCGCTGCCATTGCTGCCGCCATTGCCGATGATCACCACGCCATTGCCGGCGCTGCCGCCGCCCGACATCGAGCCGCCGTTGCCTACGCTCGAGCTGCCGCCGCTGCCCGTCGAGGAGCCGCCGTTGCCGACAGACGAGCTCCCCGCACCCGAAGAGCTCATCCCTTGTGTCTGGCCGCCGGAGGCTTTCAAGCAGCCCTGCGCCGCCAGAGCCAAGACCGCCTGTGCCAGTAAAGTTCGCGCGAGACCAGTACGTCGCATGGCAGATCCTTTTCGCCTTGGCCGCCGCGAGCGACGACCGAGTTCCCATCCGCGCGAACAATACCGATTTATGGAACCGTTACCAGATCCAATCAATGCGCGCGAAACCCGCGCCGGTGTGACAGCACAGCGATATTTGTGCTGTTGCACCAATTTCGCGCTGCGAGTGCAGACCCATGCGTCGAGCGACGCCTGGCACTGCACAATCAAGATCCTTTCCTTTCCCTGCGCGTGCTGATTCAGCATTTACGCGGCGCTTGCGCGCGCTTGCTTCGCGGCCATTCGGTTCTCGTTGCGGCCGCTCAAGGTCTTGGTCTGGGCCGACCAAGAGCAGACCAAGGTGAGCTACCTCGCCGCAGCTACGCTGGCGACCCGGTATGACCTCGACGACGAGCTCGCGAGCCACGTCGCGGAGTGCTCAATTTAGTTTCAATTGCGCGCTGCACGAGTGTTGGGGCGCAAACATCAATCGCACTTTGAGTTTCAGGGCGAAACAGCGAATCGCGGCTGGATCCCGCTCAAATGGCGCTGCTCTGCGGGCGATCGCGCTGGCGTCTTGCGCGGCGATCCTCAGGCGTGGGCGCGTGTCAGGTCGGAACCGGTTGCCCCGGCGCTCAGCAGGCGTTATTGATGAGATATCCCGATGAGCCAGGTCGTCCAAGTCGGGCAGGTTCTGGCCGGTAAGTATCGCGTCGAGCAGGTGCTCGGCCAGGGCGGTATGGGCGTCGTCGTCGCTGCGATGCATTTGCAGCTCGGGCAGTTGGTCGCGCTCAAGTTTCTTCTGCCGCACATGTGCGAGCACGGCGAGGCCGTCGTCCGCTTTTCGCGTGAGGCGCGCGCTGCGGTGCAGATTCAAAGCGAGCACGTCGCGCGCGTGACTGACGTAGGGACGCTCGAGTCCGGCGCTCCGTACATGGTGATGGAGTACCTCAAGGGGTCGGATTTGGGCGACGTGCTGCGCCTGCGCGGCCCGCTTCCAATTCCGGAAGCGGTGGGCTTCTTACTTCAGGCCTGTGAAGCGATCGCGGAAGCGCACGCGCTCGGCATCGTACATCGCGACCTGAAGCCCGCGAACATGTTCCTCACGCAACGGCGTGACGGCTCACCGTTGGTCAAAGTGCTCGACTTCGGGATCTCCAAGGCATTGCAAGAGACGGCGGGCGGCGTGAGCGTGACCAGTACGACCGCGGTCATGGGCTCGCCGCTCTACATGTCACCCGAGCAAGTGCGCAGCTCGAAGACGGTGGACGCGCGCAGTGACGTCTGGGCGCTCGGTGTGATCTTGCAAGAGCTGCTCACGGGCGCGCCGACGTACGAAGCGGAGACAGCCTCCGCGTTGATGGCCATGATCGCAGCCGACCCGCCGACACCGCTGCGCGTGCGGCGCCCCGATGCGCCCGCGCCGCTCGAGCTCGCGATCTTGCGCTGCCTGGAGAAAGATCGCGAGCGGCGCATGCCCAACGTCGCTGAATTTGCGCGCTCGATCGCGCCCTTTGCGGCGCCCGAAGCACGCGCCTCCGTCGAACGCATTGCGCGCGTTCTTGGTCACAGCGTGCACGCCCTCCAAAACACGGCGCCGGCGCTGTCCGCGCCAGCGCCGGCGCTCGGGCAAGGCAGCGCGACCGCGGGCGCCTGGGGCCAGACTCAATCGCGGTCGCGCGCGGGTGTCGGCGTGGTCGTCGCCGTCGTGACCTTGTTGGGTATGGGCGCGGTCGGAACTGTGGCGGTATTTTGGTGGCGCGCGCGGGCCATTTCTGCGCCGACTGCTGAAGTGCAAACGGCTGCCGCGCCCAACATCGGCAATGGGGTTGCGTCAGCGGTACCGAGCGCGCCTGTCGGCACCTCCGCGCAAGTGGTGCAGGCACCGACAGCGCCAGTGGCGCCGTTGTCCGTTGCGCCGGCTGCAGCCACGAATGACGCCGCCACGCCGCCGCGTGCAGCGCTTGCGCCAAGCGCGCCCGGCGCCGCGCCAAAAACCAAAGCCAAGCCTGGCGTTTCGCATTCCGAGCCGCAAAAGTCCGGCGCGCGTCCCGACTTGTTCGACGACAACAAGTAAACGGCGCCGTTCGCGTTCGGGCTTCGCCGTGGTACCGTGTCCACATGCTTAGGTGCGGAGTGAGCGTTCGACAAAGGGTCTATTGGGGAACCGGTAGCCTACTGGTTGCGTCGCTTCTCAGTCACGGCTCCGCTTCCGCTCAAGTCGCGTCGGACCCTGCAGCGGCGCGCGCTCTGTTCGCTGAAGCGCGCAAGTTGATGGCCGCTAAGCAATACGCCCAAGCGTGCCCGAAGTTCGAGGAGAGCCAGCGGCTCGATAGCGGAATCGGTACCATGTATAACCTCGCCGACTGTTGGGAGCACAGTGGGCGCACGGCGAGCGCTTGGGCCATGTTTCTCGACGCCGCGGCCGCCGCGCGCGCCAGCGGTCAAGCCGCGCGCGAGCGCGCCGCAAAGGACCGCGCGAGCGCCTTGGAACCAAAGCTTTCGCACCTGACGCTCCAAATCGCGACCGTCGATCCGGGGCTGGAGGTGCAGCGCGACGGCCAAGTGGTTGGCGCGGCCTCCTATGGCGTGCCAGTGCCGGTCGACCCCGGCTCGCATCGCATCGACGTTTCGGCGCCGGGCAAAAAACCATTCACGACCACTGTCGATGTCGGAGTGTCCGCGTCGGTGCCCGCCCAAATCCCCAAGCTCGACAACGCCGACGTGGTCGCTCCGGTGACGAGCACGCCCGGCGCGAACAACTCCGGGGCAGCGTCACCCGGCCCCGCCACTCCAGACACGACGCAGAAGCGCAGTCCCCAAGCGCTGTCCTATGCGCTGCTCGGTTTGGGCGTCGTTGGGGTCGCCGTGGGCAGCGTATTCGAGCTCAAATCGCGCAGCGACAACAGTAGCGCGCTGGGCCTCTGTCCGGGTGATGCGGCCTGCACTCAAGATGATGTCACGCGCCATGATTCGCTAGTCAGCGACGCCAAGACGGACCGCGCCGTGGGCTTCGTGGGCCTCGGTGTCGGCGCCGTCAGCTTGGTTGCCGCGGTCGTGCTGCTGACGACCGGGCACACCTCGCACGAGGCCGCGCCCACCGCTAGTTGGCGCCTTCGCTTCGACGCCAACACGCGTGGCGCTGCTGCGCTGGCGGAGGGTCAGTTCTGATGGCCGCTCGGCTCGGGTTTCTTTTGGGTTTGTTCTTGCTCGCAAGTGGCATCACTGGTTGCTCGATTGACGGTCGCAAACTGCGCGTGACCGCCGGCCCGGATGGCGGCACTTCAGGGAGCAGTGGCGTCGCGGGCACGAGCGGCATTTCCGGCACGGACGGCGGCATGCTCGCTGCGGGCGCGAAATGCGGCGCGAACAGTGACTGCGCGAGCGGGTCATGTCTCGACGGCGTGTGCTGCGGCAAGGCGTGTGACGGCGCGTGCCTCTCGTGCGCCTCGACGGTCACGGGTCAAGCGGAGGGCACCTGCGCGCCCGCTCAAGCCGGCACTGACCCGCATGACGACTGCACCAAGAGCACGGACGCCTGCGGGCTCGACGGCCAGTGCGACGGCGCAGGCGCGTGTCGCTTCGCGGTGCCGAGCACGAGCTGCGGCACGGAGGCGTGTCAGAGCAACGAATATACGCCCGCCGCACAGTGCGACGGCGCCGGCAAATGCGTCACCCCGAGTGCGGTGTCGTGCGGCGGGCAGCCGTGTATCGGCACCCGCTGCGACATCACTTGTTCGGCGACCATGGCTTGTCCAACGGGCTTTTATTGCGACGGCACCACCTGCGCCGCCCAAAAATCGGGCGGTTCGATGTGTGCGGCGGACGGCGACTGCGCCACCGGGCACTGCGCCGAAGGCGTGTGCTGCGACGGAGCGTGCACGGCGACGTGCAACTCATGCCTGCAAGCGAACACCGGCCAAATCGACGGCAAATGTTCGGCCGTTCGCGCGGGCGTCGTGCACGGTACTGACTGCCCCGGTAGTGCCGCCTGCCCAGCGGGCGCAACGAGCTCGACTGCCGCGCCCACCTGCGACGGCGCGGGCGCGTGCAAAGCCGGCGCGGCAACCTCTTGTGGCAACTACCTGTGCAACGCCACGACTGCTTCGTGCGGGACGGGCTGCACCGTCAGCAGCCAGTGTTCCTCCAGCAGTTATTGTTCGGGCGGCGTGTGCAAGGCCAAGTCAGTCGCCGGGCAGCTGTGCGCTGCGAATACGGAATGTCAGAGCGGTACGTGCAGTGGCCGTTGTTGCAGCAGTGGGACGCCGTGCATGTGTCCGCAACCGAGCGCCGGCAATCTGATCAAGAACCCGGGCTTCGACACTAGTCTCGCGGGCTGGACGGTCGATCCCGGGCCTGCCACGATCGACTGGCAACCGGGCACATTTCTAACCCCCAACGGCTCCTACGCGGATGCCAACGCCTGCGCGTTCTCGGGCTCTGCCTACATATCCGAGCCAGATTCCGGGGACAGCCAATTGATTTGGCAATGCGTCAACGTCGTTCCCCAAACGGACTACAACTTCGGCGTGCAGATCGCGACACTGTCCGGTGCGTATGCGTTCTGCGACGCGGATTTGTACGCAGGCCCAAGCTGCACCGGCGGCACCTCGAATGCGGCCGACTACGAGTGGCTCAACGTCGCCTGGTCGAGCGGCACCTTCCCCACGACGTTCAACACCGGCTTCAACTCGACCGTCAAGATCTCGTGTCACGTCGAAATGGGCGGTTCGTTCTTCTTCGACGATATCTACCTGACCCCGGCACCCGGCATGTACTGAGCGCGTCTGCGCGGCGGCTTGCTCAGCGCGCGATGGCGCTGAATCGGCTGGGATTCTGGGGCTTTGCCCTAGATACACCAGTTGCCCAACAATCCGGGCTGCGTGCCCAAAAGTGGCTTTGGGCGGACAGGTCGATCACGGCACCACCCGCGTGCCCGTCGGTAATCCGTGACGAATCCACGGCTCGCTGCGAAGCCATCGAAAGCTCTCCCCTTCGAACACGGCCACCCTAGCCCTTGGGAACCAATCCGGATTCGCTAGATGCTCCGCCCTAGGGTTCAGTAGGACTGTGCATGGGTAGGTCGTCATATTGATGACTCGAACCTCGTCCCCGCTCAGGTCGAAGTCGGCCGTCCGCGACAAATCCAGGATGACGACGCCAGCAATCTGTTTCCAGTCGCCGGTTAGAAATCGCCCGAGGTCGGTTTGCCGAATGAAGACATCGGTGCCGAGTTGAGTTGAGGATCCGAAGACACGTTCCACGACGCAAGAGGGGTCGCCCGCGAGGGAAAACGATCGCTGTGCGAAGAGCGCGACCATAGCGACCGAACGGGCTGGTTGTGGCAATTGTCCAACGGCGTTGTCGAGCGCCTGGAGCACTCGCTCGTCGTAGTCACCCTCCACGTAGCGCCCATTTTCTAGTCGTCCGGGTTGGTCACAGACTTTGACCTGGAACTCGACGAGGGTCTTATCCGGCGTGCTTAGCGCTAGGTCGATATCTACAGAACCACCAGTCTCCGTGTCGAAGCCAATGCAGGACCAGCCGAGTCCAGTGAAGTAATGGCAGACCATCGCTGCTCCCAAGTGCTGGTACAGCTTCAGGTGGCGGGGGTCGTTTCCATCTCGGTTCTCGTTCCTCGCCTTCCGATCGCGCTCGCCCAACAGCGGCTTGAGCATCTTCTCCAGAAATCCGTTGCTCTTGGCCGCATGTAACCAGTGTCCGACCTCCGCCTTCCAATCAGCTTGAAATTCCGCTTGTAGTCGGTAGGACATGAGTGCCGACGCGGCCCAGTCTGATGGAGGCCCAAGGTCTTCGTCCACTAGGGCCATCGCCATTTCATTGGTGATACGCCAAAGCTCGTGAGCTTCCGCGGAGGGGGTCCGTTCGTCTGCCATGGTTCCCTCTACGCCGAATAGTCACTGCGCCGGCTTATCCAGGTCGACGATCTGCGGGGGCGGCGCTGGCACTTCAAGGTGCCCCCATGACGGAGAGCTGAGATCATCGACGGGAGCTGGTGCTGGCGCCAGCTTGGCCCTCATTGGCTTCGTGGGAATCTTCACTGAGGGCATTGCAACAGGCCTCGGATTGACTTGGATCAAGCAACCCGATTGCGTGACCTTGTCCGGTGCGGCGGCTTGGAATCGTGAGGTGAACTCGTCCCTGTACTCGACAACAGACGTTGCTGTGATGGGCGTGCCGTCGAATCGAGCGCGAAGTGC
>DATHOI010000089.1:0-5371 GCA_035485095.1 Polyangiaceae bacterium
GAATTTCCGCTCATCGGCTCGACCGAGGAGTGGGACCTACTCAACGTGTTCCCGGCGCCGCTCTTTGCCGACGACTCCGACTTGAACACGCATCAGATCCACATCCACTTGCTCGAGTTCCAACTGCTGAACCGTCAGGCATTCGATTCAGCCGCTTACGAAGAGCAGTGGGCGTTGATGAACGGACACAATCCGATCAGCAGTCAGATCGTCGTCAATCCGTCGTCCTTCCTGCAGGGCCCGGTGATTCCACCAGCGCCCTACGAGACGGGTTGGAAGGACACGATTCAAGCGCCCTCCGGTCAGATCACGCGCATCCTCGTGCGCTGGGCGCCGCAGAGCACGCCTGCTGGAGGAGTTAGCCCAGGTCAGAATCAGTTCCCCATCGATCCGACATCGTTCCCCGACCCAATCGCGGGACCAGGTTACGTGTGGCACTGCCACCTCGTCGGCCACGAAGATCACGACATGATGCGACCACTGGCCGTGGTCAACGCTTGGGCTCCGGGAGTGCACTACAACGTCGGCACGGTCGTCGTGTTCAACAACGTCGACTACCGCGTGACCAATGCGCACACGTCCGTCGCAGGCCAGACGCCGAACACGAATTTCGCGCTCTGGGATCGAGTCAATGCTGACGTCAGCAGCGGTGGCCAATGGGAGCCGCAGATCCGATACGCGGTGAACGACCGAGTACTATTCAACGGACAACTCTACGCCGCGCTTTCGGTGTTCCAATCGCAGGTTGGGCAGACGCCAGCCACGAACCCCGCGTTGTGGAAGACACTCCCGATGACAGCCTGCGCGCAGCTCGCGCAGTTCTGCCAGGGGAACAACCTACCTGAGGCACAGCAATGCTTGGCCCTTGGTGAAGCCGGTGTCGAAGCGGATTGTCTGGGTCAAGGTGGAGCAGGAAAGCAAGGCGGTCCAGGGCTAGGGCTCTCGCAATGCTTGTCGGATTGCCTGGCGACGACGGTCGCGACGCCTTGCTCGGGCCTATGCAACAACCCGATCGAGTTCACCGTGGCTGACGGGAGCCGATTCGAATCCGGCAACCTCGGCAACGGCGCGGCGTGCTTCGAGACCACCTCGAGGATCGCCGGAGGCGCGAGCTCGGGCTTCGTTCACGGGCGAGACCTAGCGATCAACGGCAGAGTGCAGCCTCACGACAGCAATTGGACTACGCCGCTGCCACCGATGCGCCACGATGGCTATTGCATCCAGACGACTGCTGCGGGAGGCGACCAGTCCGCGCGGTTCTCGTCGTTCTGAACGAGCTGCAATTGGGCTCACATCAAAGCGGTAACCCAATGAAGCAAAACCGGTAGACCCATGAGTATCGGTTTCCATGCCCCCGAGGATGCCAAGTCCTCGGGGGCGGACTCGTCTCTGGTAGCATCCAGCGGCGATGCCGCGCGAAGCAGCGCGGCGTCGTCGTTCGTCGTGCTGGGCCGGCTGCTCTTGCTGTTGGCCGCTGCCACGGCTCTCGCCGCCGGCATGCTGCTCGCGCGCGCGCACGACCACGCACTCTACGCCTCCGTCGACCGCTACGTGTGCCCGATGCACCCCGAGGTCGTCAGCTCCGCACCGGGTGACTGCCCGATCTGCGGGATGGCGCTCGAGCTCGTGACCGATGCCGAGCGCAGCGCGAACGGCATGAGCAACGACGATGCAGGCTTCGGTCGCGCGGAGCGTCGCGTCTTCGCAGAACAGGTGCGCGCGGCGGCGTGGCTCGGGACCGACGGTCTCGGCACCGCCGTTCTGTACAAGGACGATCTGGTTGGCCTGCAGCCAGACGAACCCGCGCAGTTTTTTGGAGGCAGCGCGCCAAACATGGGCATCGACGTTCGCCTGCTGCCGGAGCCGCCTTCGAGTGTGGATGCTTCGACGTCGCTGGTTCGCTTTCGTCTCGATGCTGCGGCAAGCGCGCCGAACCTCGCCGCGGGCTCGCGAGACGTTGGCTCGCTACAAATTCGCAGTCATGCGCGCGAGCTCTTGGTCGTTCCCGCGAGCGCCGTGCTGTACTCGGGGCAAGGCCCCTACGTGCTCGCAGCGGCGCGGAGCGAGGACACGTTCAGCAAGCGGCTCGTGCAGATCGGGAGAATTCTCGATTCGGGGTATGTCGGCGGACGCGCGGGGAGCACGGCCGGCGCGATCGTCATTTTGTCGGGCCTGAGCGAGGGCGAACGAGTGATCACCGCAAACACGTTTTTCTTGGATGCCGAGCGGCGGCTGCGGGCGGCGCGCGGAAGCGGCGACGGAGTGATGCCGTGATCGCACGGGTGGTTGGTTGGTGTACTCGTCACGCGTGGGTCGTCATCGGCATCGCGCTTGCCGTAGCAGCCGCGGGCGACTTCTGCCGCCGTGGCCTGTCACGTGACGCGGTTCCAGATCTGTCGGATCCGCAGATCGGGCTGGTCGCGGATTGGATGGGTCATCCCGCCACGGAGGTGGCCGCGCGGGTAAGCCAAGTGCTGACCAGCGCGCTCGGCAGCATCCCGGGCTCGACTGCGATCCGGGGCTCGTCGATGTCGGGCATGGCCTACGTGGACGTGATCTTCGGATCGTCGAAGGATCTCGCACGACATCGGCAAGAGATCGTGGAGCGCGTCGCCAATTGTCGCGCGAGCCTGCCGGCGAACGTGCGGGTCACGGTCGGCCCAGCGGCGTCGAGCACGGGCTGGATTTTTCAGTACGCGCTCGTCAATCCGTCGGTCAATGGAGCCTCGCCGGCGCTTCGGCAGATCCAAGACAACCTGCTCCGCCCGGCACTCGAAGCGATCCCTGGCGTGGCCGAGGTTGCGGCCGTCGGTGAGCCGGTCCAGGAGTTGCTCGTCGTCGCGGAGCCGGAGCAACTTCGAGCACGAGGCGTGGCACTCAGCGACGTCGTGTCCGCGCTGACGCCAGTCGCGCACGGAGCCGGTGACGCGGCTCACCTCGAGCAAGCCGCTATCGCGTCAGCGAGCCCGGGGCAGCCGACGGCGCGGGTCGGCGACGTCGCGCACATCTCCATCAACACGGACATGCCGCTCGGCATTGCAGATCTCGGCGGCGCCCCTGCGACGGTCGGCGGCATCGTGGTTGCGCGTCGCGACGCCGACCCGAGAGCGATCATCGAGAACGTCAAACGCACGCTCGATAGCCTGCGCCCGCGACTACCACGCAACATTCGACTCGTGACGGTGTACGACCGCTTAGAGCTGGCCAATCGCGTCGAGCACACCTTGCTGCGCGCGCTGTGCGAGGAGGTCGCGGTGGTCGCGCTCGTGATCTTGGCCTTCCTGCTGCACGGCCGAAGCGCGCTCGTGCCGCTGATGACCTTGCCCGTGGTCTTGCTCCTGACATTCACCGGCATGCGACTATTGGGGATCCCTGCCACGATCATGAGCCTCGGTGGCATTGGCATCGCGCTGGGCATGGCGGTAGATGCCGACGTCGTGGCGCTCGAGGCAGCCCACCGTCGGTTGGAGAGCATCCCCGCGGGTGCATCTCCAGCCGAGCGCCGCCGCGCGCTGGTGGCCGCCGCGGGCACGCTTGCACCAGCAATTCTGATCTCGCTGCTGATTACCGCGCTCAGTTTCCTGCCGGTGTTCGCCTTTGCGGGTGAAACAGGCCGGCTGCTGCGGCCGCTCGCGCTGACCAAAACTCTGGTCATCGCTGCGGCCGCCGTGGTGACGATCACGGTGGCTCCAGCGCTGCGCGACCGTCTCTTGCAAGGACGCGTGCTCCCCGAATTCGACAACCCCATCACGCGCGGGCTGGTGCGGATCTATCGACCATTCGTGCATTTTGCCTTGGCTCGTCCGGCGTTCACCTTGATTACCGCGGCGCTCGCGGTCGCCTCCTGTTTGCCCCTGATCCCTCGGCTCGGTGGCGAGTTCCTGCCGCGGGTGGACGAAGGCGACTTGCTGTTCATGCCGACGACGCTGCCCGGCGTCGCCGAGGGTGAAGCCGCTGTGCAACTCCGCAATCAAGACCACGCGCTGAGTCAGTTTCAGGAGGTCAACTCGGTGTTCGGCAAGGTGGGCCGGGCCGACACGGCGACGGACCCGGCGCCGTACTCGATGATCGAGACGACCATTCGCCTCAAACCGCACTCCGAGTGGCCGTTGCAATCGCGGCTCCGTTGGTACACGAGTTGGGCGCCGGCCTGGCTCAAGAGCGTGCTCGCGCTCGCGTGGCCCGAACGGACCCCCGAGACGATGGCGGAGCTCGTTGCGAAGCTCGATGACGCAAGCCGACGACCGGGTTGGACCAGCGCGTGGACTGCGCCTGCTCGCGCGCGCATGGATATGATGTCCACCAACGGCGTGCGAACGCCCGTGGGAATTCGAGTCGTGGCCGCGACTCCGGAGCGCTTGGACGCGCTCGGGACCGCGCTCCAGGCGTGGGCCACGCGACTGCCGGGTACGCGAAGCGCGGCGTTCGAGTCGCTCGGCGGACAGCCTTGGTTGACCTTTCAGCCCGACGCAGCGGCCCTGGCCTTTCATGGCGTAGATGCCTCGCTCGTGCGAGCGACGACCGACTTGATGACGACTGGCGGTCAGGTCGGCGAGCTGCAACTGGCCGTCAAAGGGTTTGCGAGGCGCCGCGCCGCGACACACGGGCACGGCACCGGCGGCGCGTACGAGCACGAGCACGAATTTCTGGATCCCGATGCCCGCGCCGAGATGGAGCCGCAGAAGAAGCCGTATCGCGTCCGCGTGGCCAGCGACATGAGCATGAAGCGCGAGGACGCCGACGAGCTGCGAGAAGTCACCGTACACTCGCCGAGCGAGTCTCCGGTGCCGCTCGCGCTCCTCGGTCACCCCGCGTACGTGACTCAGCCGGGCGTGATTCGCACTGAAGGACGTGAGCTCGTCGCGTACGTCTACGTCGATCTGAACGAGGGGATGGACGTCGCAAGCTACGTGCGCGCCGGACAGTCGGCGCTCGACCAAGAGCAGGCCAAGGGCGAGCTGCGGCTCGAACCCGGCGAGCGCATCGAATGGACCGGTCAGGCGCAACTATTGGCTGCCGGGGAGCGGCGTTTGAAATGGATCGTTCCGCTCATGGCGCTGGCCATGATTGGGCTCCTATTCCTGCAGTTTCAGAGTCTGACCGAGGCGTTGCTCGTGCTCGTGTCCGTGCCGTTCGCGCTCGTGGGCAGTTTCTGGACTTTGTTCCTGCTTCACTACCCGTTGTCGGCGCCGGTTTGGGTCGGTCTCTTGTCCACGATTGGACTCGCCATGCAAACAGGTGTGGTCATGGTCGTGTACATCGACGAGGCGTTTCATCGTCGGGTCCGTGAAGGGAAAATTCTCAGCCGCGGCGATATCATCGCGGCGCATGCCGAGGGCACCGTGCAGCGCCTACGTCCGAAGATTATGAC
>DATHOI010000090.1:0-16540 GCA_035485095.1 Polyangiaceae bacterium
GGCGGTCTCGTCCGCGTTTGCAGTCGTGCTGCTCAAGCTGAAAAGCGTGTGGCTGCTGCTGCTCACTGGTTGGAAGCCGCTCCTCCTCGGGTTGACCAAGCTTGGCACGCTGTCATCCATGTTGTTGTCGCTCGGGGTGTATTGGCATGTCTTCGGCTGGCGCTTTGCGCTCGGGCTCGTGGTCTGCATCTACGTGCACGAGATTGGGCACGTGGTCGCGCTCAAGCGCCTCGGCATCGCGGCAAGCTCGCCGATGTTCATCCCAGGGTTTGGCGCGGTCGTTCGCCTCCAGCAATACCCCATCGACGTCGACGAGGAAGCGCAGGTGGGTCTCGCGGGGCCGCGTTGGGGCCTGGGCATCTCCGTACTGGCATTTTTGGTCGCTCGCTTTACGCACTCGGATAGCCTGGCTGCGATCGCCCGCGTCAGCGCCTGGATCAACCTGTTCAATCTGATTCCGATTTCGCCGCTCGACGGCGGACGCGGCTTCCGCGCACTCAGCAATCAACAGCGGCTGTTGTGCGCCGCGGTGCTGGGCGCAGTGTACGCGTTCACTCGCCAAGGCTTCGTCGGTATCATCGCTGCGCTGGCCTTGTTCCGCAGCTTCGAGAAGCGCCAGGAGGACCCGCCCGCATCGAATACTCGCATCCTGATCGAGTACGTCGGACTGGGCATTCTGCTCGGTGTGCTCGCGCACGGTTGAACGCGTCCCGTCGCGCACTCGCTCGCTAGGCTCAGTCGAGAACGAGCTCGCTCGGGTGTCGCGGAAAGCCCGTGACGAAGCCCATCGTGTAGCGAGCGTTGATCTCACTCAGGCTGCAAAACCCGCTGCGACCGTCGAGCTGATAGCGGTAAGCGTCGATGCCGAACGGCCCGAAATAACCCGCTGAATGAAGTGCTCGAGCGACGCGCTCAGCTGCAGCAAGGAGAGCACGCTCTTCGGACGCCTCGAGCTCCTGAGCCCGGGCCAAGCGCAGTCCGCGAAAGACGCCGCGCTCCGTCACCTCTTGCGCGCAGATCCGGCCGAGCTCCGCGCGCCCGTCACGCCAAATGAAGCCATGCAGACTCACCTCGAACGTCGGCGACACGAGCGGTTCGATGACCAGGCCGTCACGCGCCAGCGACAGATCGAGCCACGACCACTGTTTGTCCGTGATCGGCCCGTAGAAACGCATCTGACCACGACCCGCAAACGCCAAAGGGCGCTTGAGGAGCCACGGGCGCTCCGCACGGCGGAGCAGCGCTTCGAGCGGAGCGCGCTCGGTCAGGTAGCGTTGCTCGGGCAAGCCGCCGCCGAGCTGGCAGGCAAAATAACGGTGATTTACCGCACGCAACACGCTCGCGTCGGGGTGCGGCTCAGCCGTGATTCCAGCCGCGGCGAGCTCGTTCAGCGCGCGCGGCGTGGGGCACCAAGCGCGCCCGACCAAGCCTGGCGGACAGCGCGTGTCTGCGTTGAGCAAGACGTCTTCCGGCCCCAGTAGTCGGCGCGAGCTCTGCCCGTACTCGGCGAGCTGAGCCGTCAGCTTCGCGCGCGGGACGTACTCGAAATTCAAACGCGCGAGCTCGAGCTCCGCGTCGAGATTGAGCACCCAAGCGAAGCGAGTCATGGCTCGCTGGGTGTCTCGAGCGGCGGGCGCCCTTTCGGTTCCGGCACGTACGCAGCCAGCGCTGCCACGAATCGTGCGCTCATGCCGGCGCGCTGCCGCGCGGCTTCGGCGATCGGTGCTCCGTGCATGACCCACGGCGAAAGTGGCGGCGGTAGCTCGGACGCCCAGGTCTCGAAATCGCAGCCACCCGTCCAGCGTGTGAACCAGCGAATCGCGAAGCTGACGTGCGCGATCTCTTCTTTGGCAATGCGCTCCTGGATTCGCGCGCCCTGCTCGTCGCCCACGCGACGAAAACGCTGCGCAAAATCGCCCGCGTATTCGAGATTTGCGGCTTCTAACCCCATGCCCATCACGGACACGAAGGCGAGCTTCGTTTGGCACGCGGGCACGCGCTTCCAAAACCAATCCCGCACGCCGAAATCGCCGATTTTGGAGCCGAGCGCTTCGATGTGCTCGCGATACAGATTCATGTGCCGAATCTCGTCCAAACAAATGCCGAGCAGCCCCTTCTTGAACTCGAGCTCGGCGTCGGCAAAGGCCAAGATCGCCCAGCACATGAGCTCAGCCGCCTGCAGCTCGTGGTGAAAAAACGCATGCAGCGCCCGCGCGCGATAGTAGGGTTCCTTCAACGCCTCGAGCTTGGGAGTGCGCTCGCCGCGTCGCGCTGCGCGAAGCTCAGCCGGCCTGCCCGGCGCAGTCAGCCGAAGCGGCGTCGCGCCATTTCGGAATTGCGCGGGCACCGCGGGCGGCGCGAGCTTCACTCCTAGCGATGCGCTGAGCACGTACTGCTCGGCCCATGACTCCACGTCGGGCAGCTCGGTTGAAGGCGGAGATTCGGCGAGCACGGCGCGCCCGTTTTATGCCATTTCTTTGGGCAATTACTAGCTCAGTGCGGCGCTTGCCAAGGTCGCAGCGCAGCTTGGATATTTGGCGAATGGGCCCACGCCCCCAATTCTTGCGAAAGCCAGCGCGAGCGCTAGCAGCGCGGCCTCGGCCGTGACATGCCCCCGCAGCCGATGTCTGCCGTTCCGCCGCTCTTTGCTTGTTTGCCGCCGCCTGGTGCCGATGCTGACGCGGCGCTCGAAGGCTTTCTTCGTTATGCGTCGGAAGCAGGCCTCACGCTGTATCCGCACCAAGAGGAAGCGATCTTGGCGGTCATGAGTGACAGCAATGTCATCGTGCACACGCCGACTGGGTCGGGCAAATCCTTGATCGCGTCGGCGGTGCACTTCAAGGCGATCGCCGAAGGTCGACGCTCATTTTACACTTGCCCGATCAAGGCGCTGGTGAGCGAGAAGTTCTTTGCGCTGTGCCGTGAGCTCGGACCGGACCAGGTGGGCATGATGACCGGCGACGCGACGGTCAATCGCGACGCGCCGGTCATCTGCTGCACGGCCGAGATTTTAGCCAACATCGCCCTCCGCGAAGGCAAAGACGCGGACGTCGACTACGTCGTAATGGACGAATTCCATTACATTTCGGACAAAGAGCGCGGCGTGGCTTGGCAAGTGCCGTTGCTCACGCTGCCGCAGTGCCGCTTCATTTTGATGAGCGCGACGCTCGGCGACGTGAGCGCGTTTTCGGGTCTGTTGACGCGGCTCACCGGCGCCGAAGTGGTCACCGTGCGCTCCGCACATCGGCCCGTGCCGCTCAGCTTCGAATATCAAGAAAAGATGCTGCAGGAGGCGACGCAGACGTTGGTCCAGAATGGCCGCGCCCCCGTGTACATCGTGAACTTCACGCAGCGCGGTGCGGCAGAGGCTGCGCAAAGCTTGCTCAGTTTGGATTTCTGCAGCAAAGAAGAGAAAAAGCAGCTCGCCGAAGCCATGAAGGGCGAGAGCTTCCGCAGTCCGAACGGCAAGGACATGCAAAAGCTGCTGCGCCACGGCATCGGCATTCACCACGCCGGGCTTTTGCCGCGCTATCGCTTGTTGGTCGAAAAGCTCGCGCAGCGCGGCCTGCTCAAGCTGATCTGCGGCACGGACACGCTCGGTGTCGGTGTGAACGTGCCGATTCGAACCGTGCTCTTCACCAAGCTGTGCAAGTACGACGGCGAGAAAGTGCGCATCCTCAGCGTGCGGGATTTTCAGCAGATCGCCGGGCGCGCGGGGCGCAAGGGCTTCGACGACGCGGGCTTCGTGGTCGCGCTAGCGCCCGAGCACGCGGTCGAGAATTTGCGACTCGAAGCCAAGGCCAGCTCACAGAGCAAGAAGAAGTTCGTGCGCCGCAAGCCTCCTGATTGGGGCTACGTGCATTGGGACAAGAGCACGTTCGAGCGGCTCGTCAGCTCGGAGCCCGAGCCACTCACGGCGCGCTTCCAGATCAGCCATGGAATGTTGTTGTCGGTGCTGGGTCGTCCGTACGGCGGCTGCCGCGCCATGAAGAGCTTGGTGCAGGAGAGCCTCGAAACCGCGCCGCGCAAGCGCCAACACAAGAAGCACGCGCTCGAGCTCTTGCGCTCCTTGTGGCAAGCCGGGGTCATAGAATTTCGCTCGGCGGCAGAGGGTGGCGGCATCCGCTTGAACGCGGAGCTGCAAGAGAATTTCTCGTTGTTGCAAGCGCTCGGCTTGTACGTCGTCGACGCCGTGGAACGGCTTCCTCAAGACAGCCCGAGCTATGCGCTCGACGTGCTCACGCTCGTGGAGGCCATCGTCGAGGACCCAGAAGTCATTTTGCGCGCGCAGGTCGACAAGCTGAAGGGCCAAAAAGTGGCCGAATTGAAGGCCGCCGGCGTCGAGTACGAAGAGCGGATGCTCGAGCTCGACAAAGTCGAGCACCCGAAACCCAATCTCGAATTTTTGAACGAGAGCTTCGCGGCGTTCGCGGGCGAGCACCCGTGGGTGTCACGTGAAGTGCTGAAGCCGAAATCCGTGGCCCGCGAGATGCTCGAGAGCTTGCAATCCTTCAGTGGCTACATCAAAGAATATGGGCTCGCGCGTTCAGAGGGCCTACTGCTCCGCTATCTGACGGAGGTGTACAAAACCTTGGTTCAGAGTATCCCCGAACTCGCGCGCACGCCGGAGCTCGAAGAGCTGATCGAGACGCTGGGCGTGCTCGTGCGCGGCGTCGACTCGAGCTTGCTCGACGAATGGGAGCGCCTGAAGAATCCCGCCTATGTACCGAGCGAAATTGCGGAAATCGAGCCGGCGCGCGACGACATCACCCGCAATACGCGCGTCTTCACCGCGCTGATTCGCAATCTGCTGTTTTCCATTTTGCGCGCCTTGCAAGATCGCGACTACGACACGGTGTTGGACCTCGCCGAAGCCGGAGCGAGCCCGATTTCTGCGGTAGATCTTGAGCGCGCGATGCGCCCTTTCTTCGAGGAGGGCTCCGCGATTCAACTCGACGCGCAGGGGCGCAGCCCGCAAAACACTCAGGTCAGCCTCGGGCCCGAGTATTGGGAGGTGAATCAAGCCATCTTGGTCAACGACGAGATCAGCGAATACGCGGTGCGCGGCCGCGTCGATATCGCGCGCTCGGTCGCCGAACGCCGCCCGGTATTCCTGCTCGATCACGTGGGCGCCTTCGCATAGCCCGCGCAGCGCCGGCACGTTTGGGCATGGCGTGCTACCTTTGATGCCTCATGAAAAGCGCATTGCTCGCGAAATTGGGAATGCTGAGCTCCGTGCCGCTGCTGGTCGTGGCTTGCGGGGGCTCGACTACCCCGGACGGTTCCGGCGGTCTGGCTGGCTCATCGAGCACGGCAGGGACATCGAGTGCAGGCTCGAGCTCGGCGGGCAGCGGCTCGTCAGGCGCACCCAGCGGCGGAGCTTCGAACGGCGGAGCTTCGAACGGCGGAGCTTCGAGCGGTGGAACTGCAGCGGCCACGTACTGTATGGCGAGCACGGACTGCGTCGACTGCGCTTATCCGACTGCGCCGCAGACGTCGGCCGATTGCTATTGTGCGGTGTGCGCGATAACGCCCCTTTCAAAGACCGCGTGCACTAGCAACCAAGCTGCTTGGCAAGCGGTGTGCAGCGGAACCCCACGAGCGTGCCCTGCCATCGCCTGCGTCCCACCGGCTGCACCCGTGTGCACGAACAACGTCTGTACCGCGGGCGCGAGCACGTTGCCCGGATACTAATAGTCCCGGCAGTGGCCGGATCTTGAGCCCCCGAATCGCAGAGTGCCCAGCAGGTGCGTGCCCGGTCGCACGAGCCGAGAGCGCGGGACTCGGCGCGCCCTCTCCCGCGACGCGAAAGGGTTGAATGTGCCCCTTGTTCACGATCACGCGCATTTGCCGCCAATCTGAGGTTTAGGTTTAGACTTCAGATCTGAAAATGAAACAGGGGCCGCCGACGCCGGCAGTGGGTCGGGTGTTGAAAGCCAGCTCGCGAATCACCTTGGCGCGGCTCCCAGCCCCCGCCACCACCGAGTCCCCTGCTACCGGCAGTCGAGTCGAGTGACCCCGGCTACGGCCTGAACTACGTCTCGAATGCAATCGAGACTGCGCCACGGACAGCTGAGAGTTGCACTGCTGCGGATTTTTGGCTGGCGTCCCCGCCCAGGCACGAACAGATTCGAGTGCTAATGCGACGCTTGCGACCACTGCTCGTTCTCCTCGCGCTGCTTGCCGACGCGTGTAGTGGGCCGCAACAGGGCACTCAGACAGGGGACGAAGGCGATGTGTCCACGCCTGGGGTGACTTGCGCTCCCGCCTGCAAAGCGACGGAAACCTGTTGCGGGAAAACATGCGCCGACACGGCCACGGATCCGCAGAGCTGTGGGAAGTGCGGCAACGCTTGCCCCTCTGATAGCTATTGTGTGGCCGGAACCTGCGCAAAGCCGGCGTGCACCGCGAGCTGCGCGAGCAGCATGCTGTGCTGTGGGGACGCTTGCTGCGGCGCCACGCAATCGTGTTGCGCGAGCAAGAATGGGCCAACCTGCGGCGCGCTCGATTGTTCGGCACCGTAAGCGCTGGGAGCGCCTGCGTGCGGTGCGAACGCTGGTCGGCGCGTCAGTCGCGCACTGGCGGCCCGCCCCATTCGAAAAGCTGGGCGATGAGCAGGCCAGCCACCTCGGACGGCGACGACGCCGCGACGATAGCGCGCGCCTCGCGAAAATATTGCTGCTCGAGCTCACGAATTCGCTCGAAATCGGCGCGCGACACGGAAAATACGTTGTACGCGAACAGATCACGCGGGCCCGGTGCCACGAGCCGCTCCGCGCCGATCGTGGCCCAGTGTTGGCGCAAGCTCAGAGAAGCGCCGGGCCGCCCGCGCGTATCGATGGTGAGAGCGCGAATGACCCGATATTTCCCAGCTCGTTCTTCGATCAACCCCGAGCTGGCCAGCCCAGTCAGCGCTCGCGCGACGGTCGCCGCAGCGACGCCGAGTCGGCTCGAAAGGAAGTCGACTGACGGCTGCTCGCTCGCCGAGTACGCCTCAATCTCGAGCAGCGCCAGCACCGCGCTGGTCCAAGGATCCGAAAAAGCAAGCGCCCGCGACGCCTCGAGTTGCGCATGGATACGAGCCGCCTGCGGCACCTTCTGAACGTCCACCACGGCGGCGATGAGATCGGTGAGTCGATCGGTCATCGCGCTCACCAGCCGGAAAAAATCCGCGAGGTTGACGCCGCTCTTCGCGTTGAAAATGCGCGACAGCCGAAAGGTCGAAATGCCCGAGCGCGCCGCGACCTCCGTGGCGCGAGCGCGGCCGCGTTGCGCAGCGAGCCAGATAGCAATGGCTTCGGTCGTCACCTGCGCGCGCTTCCCGCGGCCGCGCACGCGCACCAATGGTGCCGTGGCCGAGTGAAAGCGGTCGAGCGCTGCCTCGATGTCGATGCCAACACGCGCACAGCTGGAGAACGCAGTCGAAGCCGACGGGACGCGGCGCCCAGACTCCCACTCTGCCGCGACGTTGCTGACGAACCCGACGCGCCTGGAGAAGGCGACTTGCGACCGATCGGCGCGAACAGCGCGCATGAATTCGCGAACCAACTGCTCCACTATGTCGATTATGCAATGCTGGCTGCACAGCTGGTAGCCAGAACTTGCAGTTCTGACGAATTGCTCCTCGACACCACCCCATTGCCCGGCGCATCTTGGGTGGAGGAGCCCAATGTCGAATTCTTCCTTCATACGCCGATGCGCCACGGTATTCGCCGGAGCGACCTTCTCACTTGCGCTCGCGACCATTGCTGGAGTGGGTTGCGGCGGCACGACTGACTCGGCGGGCGCGGGCGGCGCCAGTTCGGCGGCCGGCGCAAGCTCGCTCGCTGGTGCGAACGCGGCTGCTGGCGCGTCGAATGGCGGCGGCGCAGAGAGTGGTGGCTCGAACAACCGCGGCGGCGGCGGTTCGAGCGCGGGCTCGTCGAGCAGCGCGGGCTCGTCGAGCAGCGCGGGCTCGTCGAGTAGCGCGGGCGCATCGAACGGCGGCGGCGCGAGCTGCAGCACACTCACCACGCTCGCCGCTTGTAGCGCGCGCAGCGATTGCTACGCCATCAGCGAACCTATCTTGTGTCCCGGAAGCGGCACCCCTTGCCCCACTGAGTTCAAGCGTTGTTCCGACAATGGCTGCGATCCGGCCTGCGCCAGCAATTCAGTGTGCGTCCGTGAGCTCACGCAGGGCGGGGCGATCATGCTGGAGAATGACGCCGGCGCTTGTCCCAGCGGCACGCATGCAACCGGTAGCGGCGGACAATGCGCTAGGGATCCGTCTTACACCTGCAAGCCAATTCCCGCTGCCTGCGGCGCGACGATCGATTGCATGTGCGCGGCGTCGCTGTGCTCGGGCTGCCGGACTGCGACCGCAGCGCAGGTCAGCTGCGAGCTCGACGTACCCTAGCCCGAAGCGCTGGCCCGGCGTCACGGGCACGCGGGTTTGGGAGTTTGCCCAAACCCGCTTCGTACACGCCTACTGCGCCGCGGGGACTTTCACGCCCGCCGGCAAGCCGCCGAAGCCCGCGACTGCGGTCTTGATACCGCGCTCGCGCATCTGCTCTTCTGCGCGAATCAGCGGGTTGTAGTTCTGCAGGTTGCGCTCGCCGTTGGGCGCGCCAGCTTTGAACCAGATGCGCTGCGTGAGCGCGCCGTACAAGAGCGGCATGTAAGGCAAGAACTCGCTCGAGCCTTCGGTCGAGCGGTGCGAGATGAATACGGAAAAGCCGTAGGATTTGATGTTCTCGAGCGCGTCTTCCAAGCTTTCGACGCCCACCTTCTTGCACTCGGCCAAGATGAAGTCGATGTCGCCGCGCGCGCTCAAGAATTCTTCGACCATCTCGCCGTCGGCGAGGCCGAGCACCACTTCGACAGCCAAGCGGGTTTCCGTGAACGTACCGGCTTGGTTCAGCTTGATGAGCACGCTGTTGCCCGCACGGTCCGCCTGATTCTTTCCGCACAAGTACGGGATGATGAAGCGGAGCTGCGTCACGACCAAGTCGTCGAGCACGATCTGCACGCGGTCGCCGTACTTCTCGTTCATCAACTTGTGCGCGGCGACGTCGTGCTCCGACCCGGGGTCCTCCATCGTCGCGAAGTTGTCGGAGCTGTTCACGACCGAGCCGTCGAACGCGATCAGCTCCTCGCGCGTTTTGCGGCCGGTGCCGGAAAAGCGCATGTCGTACATGCCTTCTTTGATCAGATCCTCGCCCTTCTGGACCTCACTGAAGGCGTTGTCCGTACCAATGGCGTAGTCGCCGAGCGCCATCTTGAGCTGACCCGCACACTCTTTGATGCGCGTCAGGCCCTCGAAATTGTCGGCGACCGGGAACACGAAACCGCGCTCTTTGGCCGTGCCCGTGGGCAGACCGTCCCGGACCAGGTTCTTCTCGAACTGGCGGAAGAACTTGGTACCGACTTCGAACACTTCTTTGACGCTTTTTGCCTTCATGGCGAAGAAAAACATCTCTTGGATGTCTTGCTTCGTGCCCGGAACGTGCTCTCCGCCGCACACCATGTTGAAGGCGATGTTCGGGAAGTAGAACGTCTTCGTCTTCTTGGTGGCAAATACCTCCCAAGCTTCGAAGCCGCTCGCCTTGAGCAAACACTGAAAGAACGCAGTGGACGCCGCGAGACAGGCGTTGCCGCCCCAGAGCTTCTTGTTCGGGCCCGCCTTCTCGACCATCGCCAAGTCGAACTTCGCAGCGGCCTGCAGGATGTCCGCCGGCGTCTTGATCACGACCTTCTTCGGCAGGAGCTTGGAGATGTTCTGATCGATCGACGCGATGGCTTTGTCGTTCGCGATGTAGACAGCCTCGTTCTCGCCGTCGGAGGTGCCCTTGGGGATGCCGTTGCGCTCGGTGATCGTCCACGCCTCTTTACCGCGCGTCACCTTGGCCGTGATCTCTCCCTCCAAGGTGAAGTTGGCGTACGAGGAGAGGATCTCGCGCCCTTTGAGCTTGAAGTTCGAAACGGTCGTCTCTTTTGCCATGCGAATTCCTTGGGTCCGTAGAAGTCCACTCCGTCAGCTGTCCCGAAGCGGTGCGGACGTCATACCCGAAAATGCGGCGAACTTGGTTCCGGACGTGGCTCTATTGCAGTCGGAGGCCCAGCGTCACAATCGAGCTCGGCCGCATCCCCCTCCGGGGTGACGGGCAGAGGGCGGCGAGCAGCCGATTTAGGCTGATTTATCGGCGAGGGCAGTCTGTTTCATACGGGTCAGTACGGCCTGGCTGTAGCCAGGACGACCTCTCCGGGCCCACCCCCGAGGCCGCGCGACCAGCGGTCGACCCCTAACCGCAAACAGCGTCTCGCGCGGAGAAACACGGCTCCGCGGAGCGGATTGACCCGAACCCACCCGGCTCGCGCACCAGGTCGATTCATGTAGCCGCTGCGACGCGCGCAGTACGACGCATTGAGCGACACTTACAGCCGTTTTCTGCTCGATGAGATCATCCCGGACGTCGTCACTCGCCAATACAACATCACCACCGATCCGGAAGGCTGGGCGATCGGTGGCCATAGCTCGGGGGGCATTTGCGCGTTCACCGTCGCCTGGCGTCACCCAGAAAGATTCCGCAAAGTTCTGACGCACAACGGCAGCGTCGTGACATCGACGGCGGCGACGCTTACCCCGGTCTGATCCGCGCCGAGGCCGCGAAGCCATTGCGCGACGCGCTGCTCAGCGGTACGCGTGACGCCTCGAATCAGTCTGGCAATTGGCTCGCGGCCAATCAGGCCATGGCCGCGGCTCTGGCCGCGCCGCCTATCACTACCGCTTTCGCAGCGGCGAAGGCGAGCACTACCCACCCGTTCAAGCCGTCGCCGACTATCCTGACACGCTGCGCTGGTTGTGGCGCGGCTACACCTTGCCGCAATGAGCGCGCGGCGCGCCGCTTCGTCCGGCATCTTGTGCTTCTGATTGATGGTCACGCGGCGCGGCCACGCCGGCAAAGCCTTCGGCGGCTCATGCCAGCCACCTAAGGCGCCGCACGAGAATAAGCCTTGAGCCCGGACGCCACGCCGAGCCGGTATTTTGGCTCAAATCTAGGTTGCGAGGGGCGGAGCTCGAAACGCGACGCCGAAGGCTGAGCTGCGGCGCGACGAGCCCCGTGACCATCAATGGGGAGGCGGCGCTGGCGGCGCCGGTGGAGGCGGGATGAGCGCATGCAGATCACGGAGCGCGGTCGGCCGAGCCAAACCCGCACCGTGCTTGTAGCGAAGCAAGCGTTGCGCAGAGTAGATGCTGCGTTCTCCCGAGAGCAGGTAGCTGAGGACGCACACGATCACGACGTGTGGGAACAGACTGCCACCGAGCAGCTCGACGGCCATGATCGAGAGCGCGAGCGGCGTGTTGGATGCAGCGGCAAACACTGCGGCAAGTCCCACGCCCGCTCCGAGCGCGAGCGGCAGACCGAGCACGCGCGCGAGCACGTTACCAAGTGCCGCGCCGACGAAGAAGAGCGGCGTCACTTCACCACCGAGGAAGCCGGCGCCCAGGGTGACCGCGGTGAACACGAGCTTCAACGCGAACGCGTACGACGGCAACGTGGCGTCCGTGAACGCGCGCACGATCGTCGGCACGCCGAGGCCCAGGTAGTCGCTCGTGCCCGTGACTCGCCACAGAATGACGACCAGCACAGCACCGACGAACATCCGGGCCGGCAGCTGCGGCAGCCATTTTTGGCCCTGTTTTTTCAAAAAATGCGTCAGCTCGATGAACACCCAGGTCGCGGTCGCGATCGCGACCGCGAAGACGCACCACTTCGCGAGCACCAGCAGCGAGAGCCCGAGCGCGGGCGGCGCCGGATAGTGTGTATGCTGAATACCGAGCGCGCGCGTGGTCATGTCGCCCACGACGGACGCCACGAGCGCTGGCACCAGCGCTTCGTACTCGATGCGCCCGAGCACGATGAACTCGAGGCCGAACACCGCACCGGCAATGGGCGTACCGAATACGGAACCGAAGCCGCCAGCGACGCCAGCAGCCAGCAGTTGACGGCGCGCTTGACCCTCGAGCTTTAGCCAGTGCAGGGCCGCATCCGCCAAACTTGCGCCCATTTGCACGGCCGTGCCCTCGCGGCCCGCGCTCCCGCCGAACAAGTGCGTCAGCACCGTGCCGACGAACACCATCGGGGCCATGCGCAGCGGCAGGCGCGGGCCGTCGTCGTGAATCGTGTCGATGACGAGGTTGCTGCCCGCCGCAATCGAACGCCCAAAGCGCTGGTACACGAGCCCGATCAGGACGCCCGCTGCCGGCAAGCAATACACGATGAGCTCATGGCTCGTGCGAAAATTGGTCGCGACTTGCAGCACGAACAAGAAGGCTGCGGACGCCGCGCCGCACAGCACGCCCACCAGTGCGCCGAGCAAGACCCAACGCGCGAGCGTGATGAACCCGGCGCTGGTGCGACGTTGCTCGGAGCGCTGGCGCGCGGCTTCGGGAGTTTCGTCAGTCACGTTGGCATCTTCTCCTGGTTGGTACCGGAGGGCTCACGTGAGCTCCTACGGCGCCCGATCCCGATTGGGGGGCAAACGTAGGAGTCATTGGCGGGCGCGATGACCCGCGGTTATCGGCGGACTCCACCGCCATCTGCTCTGTCAGAAGTTGATCGCTCGGGGCGAATTTGTCAAGCGCTAGGCACACTTCGATAAGAGCCAGTGCTAGGCACCTCGGACCGAGGTCGCCGCGCGAGGGCTCCGTCGTGGTCTACTCTAAGAGGATGCTGTCGCACGCCGAGATGATTGGGCGCATCGCTGCGGGTGCCGCACTCGGCGGGATCATCGGCTACGAGCGCGATCGCCACCGGCGTCCGGTGGGCCTCCGTACGCATTTGATCGTGGCCATGGCGGCCGCAAGCTTCATGGTCATCTCCTCGCAGTTCGTTTACTGGCAGCACTACGGCCCGAACGACCTGGTCGAGATCGACGCATCACGCATCGCAGCGTCAGTAGTGTCGGCGGTCGGCTTTTTGGCGGGCGGCGCCATTTTGCGCAATGGCGCGAGCGTGCAGGGCCTCACGACCGCGGCAGGGTTGTGGCTCGTCACGGCCATCGGGATGTGCGCGGGCTCCGGAATGTTTCTCGAAAGCGCAGCCGTCACCCTGTTCGGGATCATCGCGCTGACCGCGCTGCGCCGCTTCGAAGACAAGAACTTGCTGCGCCGTCAGCTCACGATAGTACTGAACCAAGGCGCCGCCGATCTGACCGTGGTCATCGCGGCACTCGAAGCGATCGGCGTCGTCGCCCAGGACATCAAGTACGACAAACGCTTGGACGACGAGCAGCAGCACGTCGTGGCCACGCTCGACCTCGAGTTCGCCGACACGGTCGCTATCCCACGGCTCATCGAGGCCGCCGAGGCCGTGCGCGGCGTCCGACGCATCATCGTCGAACGCGCGACGTAACCAAAGGCTCGGTCGTGCCGCCCCGGCTAGTACTACTGCTAGCGGAGCGGCACGCGAGCTACGCCTTACTTACCGAGCTCTTTCTCGATCGCGGCGAGTTGCTGGGTCGCGTTGGCAGTCGTGATGGCTGCCTGCGCTTGTGGCTCGTAGTCCTCCTCAGCGGGCACGGCCGCTACCGCGGCTGGCGCAACCGGCGCGGCCGCTGCAGCCGCGGTCGTGTCCGTTGCTGCAGGAGCCGCAGCCGCCGCCGCGGGAGCGTCCGTCGCGACAGGGGCGGCGCTCGCAGCCGCCGTCGCGTCACTGCCCTTGTCGTGATTGCAACCGAAAACCGCCAGACACAGGCTCGTCGCTAATAGGAAACGTTTCACCTGACACCTCCTCGGGCGCGGATAGATTGTAAGATCCGCGCGTCACGGTCGACTTCGAGCTGAATGTCGCCTTGGCAACGTGACGCTAGCGCGTTGTCTGCCTTCTCATTGGCAATGTCGAGGATCCGATTGAGGCGCGCCATGCGATCGGCGTGCGTCTTCAGCTCGGCCTGAGCCTCGGGGTTCGTGACGATGTTGCCCCAGGTGCTCGCAATTTCATTGCGATGTTGCAGGGCGCGTTGCGTGCGCCCGTCGTTCCACGTCTTCACGTCCTTGATCGCCGTTTTACGGTCTCGCTGACGCTGCTCCTCCAACTGGTGAACGCGCTCGGCGATTTTGGGATCCGCCGCCTCGCCGGCGGGCGCCGCTGGCGCGTGCGGATCGGCACGATGCTCGTCGCGCGGCTCCGCGGGCGCCGCCGGCGCGTGCGGGTCGGCACGATGCTCATCTCGCGGATCGTCGCGATGGGACTGCGCCAACGCGGAGCCGGTCAGGCTCAACGCCGCGATTGAGGCAGCAACGATAGTCGTCCATGTTCTGGTGCTTGTTCTCATCATTCACCTTCCGCTGACTCCGTTTGACCGGAGGCCTACGTGGGCGGGCGAAGTTACACGCTGCCCGCGTCACCCGCCTCTAAATATTTCCGAACCGCGCATTCTGTTTAGATTGTTGCAGAATGACGATTTAATGTGTCAGGGCCGGCATCATTTGTGCGACACAGTTGGCAGCAAGGCGCGAAAGGCCGCGTGCTCGCCGATTCGTTGCAGCGCGCGCAGCGTCAACGTCTTACCTGGCTCTGCGCGCGGCCAGGTCGAAGCACCGGAAGGATGCGGCAACGGGATGACATCACACTTCAGCGAGCCGCACTCGACTACGTGCTGCGTACCGATCTGATCGACCAGCGGACGCGCAGGCAAGAACTGCTCGATCGCGACGCGACCCACCGGCAAGATCAGTGACGGCCGCAAGAGCTCGATCTCGCGATCCAACCAGGGCCGGCAATTCGCGACTTCGTCTGGGGCTGGGACGCGATCACCGCCCTTGGGGTTCTTGCCCGGAAAGCATCGGCACACTGCCGCCATGTAAACGCGCGCGCGAAATTCCGCTTCGCTCAGACCGAGCGGCAAGAACCATTTGAAGAGCTGCTTGCCCGCTGTCCACGCAAAGGGGCGCCCGAGCGCGGGCTCTTTGTCGCCCGGCGCTTGTCCAACGAGCAACACCTTCGAGATCAGCGGGCCGCACACGATCGGTGGCCGATGCATGCCCGTACAACGCGTGCAGCCGCGCAGAGCGTCTTGATGCTCAGCGATGAGACGAAGCGCGCGAGTCACCATGAAGAGATGCGCATTGTGCGAGCAACGCCGAGCACTTGCCAATCCCCGTCGGCTTTTGCCCTGAGCATGCCAGGCACGTGATAAATGAGCCACCAGTGCCGAGCGCGGATTTCCCAGCCTGGACCCTGCTTCCGTTCCCCGCGCTGGTGCTCGGGATCGCGGTCCTTCCGCTGCTCAGCCCACGCTATTGGGCGAAGCGCCGCGTTCAGATTGCCGCAACCGCAGCGGCCGCGCTGCCCGTCGTCACCTACGAGCTCGTCAGCGCGCACGCCGGAGAGCTCGTCGAGGGAGCGCGCTCGTACCTGGCGTTCATCATCGTGCTGGGCGCGCTGTTCACGGCGTCCGGCGGCATTCACCTAAAAGGCGACCTCGAGGCCACACCGCGCACGAACCTGCTCTTCTTATTGTTGGGCTCGGTTCTAGCGAACCTCATCGGCACCACCGGCGCGAGCATGCTGCTCATCCGCCCGCTGCTGAGGACCAATCGTCAGCGCGAGCAGCGCGCTCACCTCGTGCCCTTTTTTATCTTGCTCGTCGCCAACGTGGGCGGCCTGCTCACTCCGCTCGGCGGACCGCTGCTCGTCGGCTACGTCCAGGGCGTGCCGTTCCTTTGGACGTTGCGGCTATTTCCGATCTGGTTCGTGTACGTCGCATCGCTTTTGGCGGCGTTCTACGTCACCGACAAGCGAGCCCACCGTCGTGAATCATCCGCAGCGCTCAGCCACGACGGTTCGGAGCGCGAACCCTTGGTCCTGCTGGGTCGCCGTAATTTGGCATTTTTAGCGGCGATTGTGCCGGCTGCGCTGCTGCCGGCGGGCTTTCGCGAGGCAACGCTGATCGCGATCGCTCTCGGTTCTTACTTCGGCACGCCAGGCTCGGTTCATCAGGCAAACTCGTTCAGCTTTGGTCCGATCAGCGAGGTCGCGATCGTGTTCGCGGGTCTGTTCTTGTGCTTGGGCCCCATCAACGTGACGCTCGCGGCGGCAGCACCTCGTCTACCGTTGCAGAGCGCTTGGCAGCTCTTTTGGGGTTCTGGGCTCCTCTCCTCGGTGCTGGACAATGCGCCGACCTACACCGCCTTCGCGGCGCTCGCGCGTGGCCTGGTGAACCACTCCGCATCGCTCGTGGCGGGCATCGCGCCCATCAAGCTCGCGGCGATCAGCGCTGGTAGCGTCGTGATGGGCGCTACGACCTACCTCGGGAACGGACCCAATCTGATGGTCAAGGCCGTTGCCGAGCACGAGCGGTACGCGATGCCGAGCTTCATGCGCTACTTCGCGTTCGCGTTCCTCACCATGCTGCCGGCGCACCTGGTCATCACGGTGGCGCTGTGGTGGCTCGAGCGCTAATCAGGCGCATTTATTTTTTCTTTATCTCGCTGCGCAACTCACCCGAAACACTCCCGCGCCGAGCGCGGGCAGATAAACATCGGCGATGCGCGGCG
>DATHOI010000091.1:0-3901 GCA_035485095.1 Polyangiaceae bacterium
TCATTTCAAATCTGAAGTTTAAACTTAAACATCAGATTTCGCCTCGCGGGAGAGGGCGAGTCTGAAGAAGCCCCTCGTTCCAACGCACCACCTCATCGACGAGGTCGCTGGCCGCACGTTGGGCGTCAAGCGACGAGCGGACTCGGTTCTAAACTCGCCATTAGCTGAAATCGCGCTGATCGAGCAGGGTGGTACGCCCATTTGGACCGGACGGCGCAAGTTGTAAGCTCAGTGCGACGGTGACGGCTCAATCAGCTCCAGATCTTCGACGGACATCGCTGCGAGAGCTCGCGCTTCTATTCTTGCGACTCGGTGCGACCGCCTTCGGAGGTCCAGCGGTGCACATCGCCATGATGCAAGACGAGGTCGTGCTCCGCCGCGGCTGGCTCAGTGAAGAGCGCTTTCTCGATCTGCTTGGCGCGACGAATCTGATTCCGGGTCCGAACTCGACCGAAATGGCGATTCACATCGGTTGGGAGCGTCGACGCTGGGCGGGCCTCGCCGTCGCAGGCGTCGCCTTCATCCTCCCGGCACTGCTGATGACTTCGGTGCTCGGCTGGGCCTACGTGCGCTTTGGTTCCGTCCCCGCCGCAGGCTGGCTGTTGTACGGCGTAAAGCCCGTCATCTTGGGCGTCGTCGTGCAGGCAATTTGGGGCCTCGCGCCCAAAGCCGCGCGCACGACCACGCTGCGCGTGCTCGGAGCCATCGCTGCGTTGCTCGCGGTGCTTGGCTGCAACGAAATCGCGGTGCTCTTCGGAGCCGGCGCGTTGGCGGGGATGATCGAGCGCGCAGCGTCGCGAAAAGGAGCCAGCGAGGGGCTGCACCAGCTCGTGCCCGTTCTACCTTTTGCCGTTGGAGCAGGCGTCGCGAGCACCGTAACGCTGCGCTCGCTGTTCTGGGTCTTCTTCAAAATCGGCTCGGTTCTGTTCGGCAGCGGTTACGTCCTACTGGCATTCCTGAGAGCTGACTTGGTCGAGCGCCTCCATTGGCTGACTGAGACTCAGCTCATCGATGCGATCGCGGTCGGGCAAGTCACGCCTGGGCCAGTCTTCACGAGCGCTACATTCATTGGCTACATCTTGGCAGGGCCGCGCGGCGCGCTCGTTGCGACCATGGGCATCTTTCTTCCGGCGTTCATTTTCGTGGCGTTGAGCGGCCCGCTCATCCCCAAGATCCGTGCGTCCCGAACGGCCGGTGCATTCCTGGACGGGGTGAACGTCGCATCGCTCGCGCTGATGGGCGTGGTCACGCTCCAGCTCGGGCGCGCGGCGCTGGTCGACGTTCCTAGCGTGGTACTGGCTGGCGTTGCAGCGCTGTTACTGCTGCGCTTCAAGCTGAACGCCACGTGGCTGGTGCTCGGCGGCGCCAGCGCCGGTTTCGTCGTTCACGCGCTCGGGCTGGCCTGAAGTAGAGCCGCCCGCCAAAAAAGGAAAAATCGCAGCACGGCTTGAAGGTTTGGTCGCCGTCCGGCGAATACGCTCGTTTGGCACAACTCTGCACCGTGGGTGACCCGGCGAGCACCCGCACCCCTCAGGGTTACCTGTCGTTTCGCGCAGCGCTGTCGCGCGTTGCCCTCGTGCTGCTGTTCTTGGCTGGCATCCTGGTCTCGCCCCGCACGGCGCACGCTTACCCGTGGATGATTCGCCACAACTACACCGCGTGCGCGACGTGTCACGTCGACCCGTCGGGTGCCGGCATCCTCACCGCATATGGCACCGCGCAAGGCGATCTCCTGCTACGGACGCGCTACGGCGCGAGCGGAGGCGACGACGTCAGCCCTGCCGCCGGTTTTCTTTGGGGCGCCGTCGAGCCGCCGGATTGGTTCCTGCCGAGCGGAAGCTTTCGCACCCTCGCGCTCGCCAGCAAATACGGCAACGGCACGTTTTCTACGACCCTCATCATCATGCAGGCCGACCTGAAGGCGGCCATCGTAACGGGCGGATTTCGAGCCTATGCGAGCCTTGGTTTCGTGAATGTCGACGGCTCGGCCGCGTCGGTCACAGGTAGCCTGGTGTCGCGCGAGCACTGGCTCGGTTGGGCATTCGGTGAAGATGACGCATTCCTCGTACGAGCCGGGCGTATTGATGTGCCGTTCGGTATTCGGCAGATCGAGCACACGTTGTTCGTGCGCCAGTCGACCCGCACGGACTTGAATGACACCCAACAGCATGGTGTCGCGCTCGCCTACACGGGCGGCCTCATCCGTGGTGAGGTCATGGGCATCGCCGGAAATTATCAAGTCTCGCCCGACGCCTATCGCGAGCGCGGGTACTCCGGGTACGCGGAAATCGCGCCGCTCACGAACGCCGCGTTCGGCGTGAGCAGTCTCGTCACCCACGCCGCGAGAGATCTGTATCTACGGCTGCCCAACACGCGCCAGGCCCACGGCGTGTTTGCTCGCGTCGCGCCCATCTCGCCGCTCGTGCTGCTGGCAGAGGCGGACCTCGTCGCGCAGTCCGCAACCTCGGAGACCGGCTACGCGACGATGCTGCAAGCCGACGTCGAACCAACCCAAGGCGTCCACTTGATCGCAACCGGCGAGAACATGCGAGTCGGCGGCGCGAACACCGGAACATCCTGGAGCGGGTGGCTCGGGGCGGGTTGGTTCTTCGCACCTCATGTGGACGCACGGTTCGACTTTCAAAAGCAGAGTCTGGCGCAGGGCCGAGCCAACCTCGACGTGACCGCACTCATGTTCCAGTTCCATGCCTACCTATGATGAGCTCGCTCGCGCCAAGTCGCGCCGCTCTACGGCTGTCAGGAGCAGTATGACCAAAACCAGGCAATCGCTTTCGCTCAGCGTCCTCGCGTTCCTAACGTTCGGTCTCAGCTCCCCCGCGCAGGCGAAGCCTGAGTTTCCCAGCGAGATTCAGAGCGATCTCAAACTATCGTACCTAGTCCCGTGCAGCGTCTGTCACATCGAGGACAACACGGGCTCGAGCACACCGATCACTCCGTTTGCGCTTGCGCTGCGAGCTCGCGGCCTGTCGGGAGACAACGGTTCGGTGGGAACCTCGCTGGCTCTGCTCGCGGCGGACGGGGTCGATAGCGACGGCGACGGCGTCACTGACATCGCGGAGCTGAAGGCCGGAACGGATCCGAACAGCTCGGCGAACGCCAGTCTGATCAATGATCAGGAGCCCGGTTACGGCTGCGGCGGCAGCCCGCCAACCGGTAGGAGCGAAGGCGGGCCCGCTATCGGAAGCGCGCTCGCACTGGCGTGGCTCTTCGTCCAACGTCGTCGAGGTCGGCCGTGAACGCGACCAAGACATCAAGCTGCACGCGGCACACCGCGCTCATTGCATTTGCATTTGCGTTTGCACTTGCATTTGCCACCTCCGGCTGTCAGTCGGACCCGCCACTCGACGTCGCGCCGAACGTGAGTCTCTCGCAGCTGCAAGGCAAGTGGTACGAAATTGCCCGTCTGCCCCGAACCACGGAGGTGGATTGTCACGGCACGACAGCATTCTACACGCAAGCCCCCGATGGCTCATTGAGCCTCGTCAATCAGTGCAATGTCGGCAGCGCGACAGGCACACTGCAGACCGTCGCAATGACCGCGACGGTGCCGGATTCTTCCGTGCCCGCCAAGCTGGCGCTCAACGTGGGCGGTTACACTGGCGACTATTGGGTCTTAGAGGTCGGCTCGAGCTACGAGTACGCCGTGGTGGGCCATCCATCACGCCTTTATCTGTGGATCTTGAGTCGCACACCAACCCTCGACGCGACAGTGATGAGTGGCATTCTCGCTCGCGCAGAAGCTGAGCATTTCGACACGAGCCAGCTCGAATACACGCCGCAGCCACCCGCCGGCGAGCGAAATACGTTGAGCACGCCGGAGGGCTCTGTCCCTGCGCCACCGCACACCGGCTGCGCGCTGTCTCCGGGCTACGGAACGGGC